>JBILTS010000111.1:0-7226 GCA_044371405.1 Bacteroidia bacterium | reverse complement strand
TGGGCATGCTAATATGCATGAACCATAATAAACCTATCAAAATGGCGGAAATGATTAAAGCAAGTACGGCGCTCTTAATTTTCTCGCCGGTGGTACTGTCTAATTTTTCTTCAACGATGTAATGAACCATGGTTAATCGAATTGAAGTTTTGCAGTCAATAATCCTGCATGGAAACCTGTATTGATGGGGATTTTTTCTAAATACGCACTGGCTGACTGTTCATTTTCGAACCGACCAATCACTACTTTTACCAAAGAGCTTCCATTTTTATTTCCAATAACGGCAGGTATTCCAGCTTTTTTCCAGCCCCTACATTCATTCTCTGCAAGTGCTCTACTCAGATAAGCACCACCACAAATAAATACATTTCCTTTGCCTTCTTTTATAGCTGCCATACCCATATTCATATCCGCTTCAGTTAAAAGGGAAACGAAATTTTCTGATTTTTTATTGGGAGTGGTTTTGATTATGGTTGTTTTTTCTTCAGCAGGTGTTGTTGGCTGGCTTGCAGGTATGTGTGAAGCAGTCTGCACATTTTGCCTTGTTTGGCTAAAATACTTACCATAATAAATGGTTGCAGCAGATAAACTGATCAAACAAACTGAAGCTGCTATTTTCCAGATTAAACCTTTGGATTTTTGCTGGCTGAAATTAAGTTCAATGATCTCGGCCTCTTGAATTTCGGCATCTACTTTCAGGGTAACGTTTTCAGCGGAGGTTTCTGTTTTTTCCACCGTTTTTACATGGTGTATAGTCTGATTTTTTACAATCTCATCCAGCACGATGTTTCCAAGCCCAAAAGCAGCTTTGCTAAGGTTTAGTGCTGAAGACGGCAAGAAAAGAAGTTTGTTGTCGTTGTGCAGAAAGAAATTGCCAAGTTGCCCAAAGGAACAGCTTCTGGCAGTTTTTACACTGTTGATTATAAACGCTACCAGATCCTTTATTGCTAATTGGGCGCTGGTATAGTCAAGGCCCGTCTGATGTCTCCAATGGGTAAGCAATAATCCGTCATCATTAGTAATGGATGGGTTAAAAAACAAGGTCTGGCCAGAAGGTTTAATTTCGCCACTGAAGGGATTCGCAGAGGCAGGGAATGATCTTAGGAGGAAAGCCCCTAGATTGGGTATCACAACGCATTCATGGGTGCTCAGCAATTCAGTGACAGCGTTTTCCAGTCTTTGTAAATCCGTCATCTGCACAAAATTACATGCGGCCGGTCAGAAATCAAAATCCTGCAGAAATACCGCCCATCACAGATAATCCAAAATTGTTGTAGCCATACCATTGCTGATATCTCTGATTGAGCAGGTTACTGCCCTGTACCCATACCCTTAGCAGATTTTTAATTTTATAGTCCAGACGAAGGTTGATATCGGTGAAACCCTTAAGATCCAGCTTGTTGGTGGTATTCTTAACTATGTTATTGCGTCGGCTCATTCCATCAATGCCCAATTGAGCAACTAAATTTCTGTTCACATAGTATTGCCCTGAAAGTGAATATATTAGCGACGGAAGGTGCCATGCCATTGCCTGCTTGCTGGTGTTGTAGTTATTAAATTTGCAATTGGCCCCTACTCTCATCTTTTCTCCGACAGAAAAACGCAAGTCTGCAGAAAAATAAGTGTTGTTTACATTGTCATAAATAATTTGAAGACTACTAATAGAATCATTGTTGGTAATTACGAGTGGCATTTTTGAAGTGGTATTGTTTCCAAATTCAACCATAAACTGTGAGTTATCGGTGATACTGCCTTTGAGCCCCATATATCCATTTAATTGATCATAAGTGTTGGTGATTTGAATACTGTCATAGGTAAATGGTACCATTTCGAAGTATCTGCGGATGGAATTTTTTCTCAAGCCGCCATCTACACCACCATACATTTTCATTTTCAAACCTTCCAGCTTCTTTTCCAGCAATACAACCGGATTTAAATAAAATAATGGATCTGATTTGCCTTCAAATACCCAGGTTAAATTCAGCCCCCCGGTAAGATCAATGCCTGTTTGTTTAATTTTCGTTGTAATCCGTGGGGTCGCATCTATAAAATATAGCTGATTGGTAACAAAATCTTGCCTGTATTGCAAGCTGGTAAATTCCAACAAACCGTTTGTGCTAAAACCTTTGAAAGCGGCATCCCATCCGGCTTTTCCACTGTATTCCGTTTCGCTCTGATTGAGGTTGTTAAAGAAGTTGTTAAACATAAAACCGGCGCGTATTCCAGGTTTTTTACCGTCGCGCTTCATGTCGTACATGGCATTGAACCCCAAATTTTGTCCGATTTTCCTTTTTAAGGCAGCATCATTTTCATATATTTTTTGTTTGGCAAAGAAACGGTTCATGTCTCGGGTGTAGTTTAATCTTACATCCATACTGCTGCGTTTGAAAAACCTTGACCCACCCAGATATGCACGGTTTGTACTGAAATCTTGATTGGTTTTTTGGGCATCGGCACTAAGGTGCTGAAATGATGTATTATAAGCCCATTTTTCCGAAGTCCTGTTTCCTACATATAACTCCATTAGTTTGTGCCCGTAATTACCTCCGCCCAATCTGGCGTAATTAGGATTAAAGCTTGTATCCAGGCCGGGCTCGAAATGCCTTGCCGGTGGGAGAATCCTTGTGATTTTGCGTGTATTCCACTTGAAATCCAGGGGGATGTAGCTAATATCGAAAGGGTATTTACCCGCTTTGGGTACAGAGGGGTCTATTAATAATTTATTTGCAGAGAGCAATCTGGGCTTGAATGCGGTTGAAACCGTGGTGCCGTCGTCAAATCCCTTGCTTGTTTGTGCGTTCAGTGTCAGAAGGGCGAATCCAAAACAAGCGGTTAAAAAATATTTTTGCATACAGTATAAAGCAAAGGTAAAAAGAGGATGGTAGCCGTTAATTATTGAGTTATTGACACAATGTGCCTATTTGTAAATAAAATTGGCCTAATGTGACTAATTTTCAAAACAATTTCATCAATTGAAACGATGTTTTGGGGTATTTATTGTAATGATTTCATCCCAAAGGGCTATATAAAATAAATGTGCTGTAGTTGTATTTTAAATTGAGATTACTTATCTTTGCAGCCCTTTTTGGGGGAAAATCATTTTAAACGTTATGTACGCGATTGTAGAAATAGCCGGCAGACAATACAGGGTAGAAGAAAACAAATACCTGATTGTAAACCGCATCACCGCTAATGAAGGTGACAAGCTTACTTTTGACAAAGTGCTGATGATCAGCGAAAAAGGCAAAGCTAAAATAGGCGAGCCCACCATAAAAGGTGCCGTGGTTTCAGCCACAGTTGAAAAGCACGGACGCGGTGAAAAAGTTGTCGTTTTTAAAAAGAAGCGTCGCAAGGGCTACACCGTTCGCAATGGTCATCGTCAAGATTTGACCCGTATCAAAATCACAAGCATTAAAACCAAGGCAGAGAAAGCCGCAACAACCGAAGAAAATTAATCATCATGGCACATAAAAAAGGTGTAGGTAGTAGTAAAAACGGTCGCGAATCACACAGCAAACGTCTGGGTGTTAAAATTTTCGGCGGACAAGTGGTAAAAGCT
Organism: Bacteroidia bacterium; assembly: GCA_044371405.1. Classification (GTDB taxonomy): domain Bacteria; phylum Bacteroidota; class Bacteroidia; order NS11-12g; family UBA955; genus RGEC01. The sequence goes on along the minus strand of JBILTS010000111.1, from coordinate 3,667 downwards.
GGAAACATTATTGTTCGTCAGCGTGGCACCAAACATCATCCTGATGTGAACGTAGGTATTGGGAAAGACCATACCCTGTTTGCACTTGCAGATGGTGTGGTTCAGTTCCGCAAAACCCGTGAGGGCCGCAGCAAGGTTTCTGTGGTTCAAGCACAAGCATAATTAAAAAAATCTTATTAATTGAGGGACATCGAAAGGTGTCCCTTTTTTATTTACACTGTTATTCTCTCTAACTTTGTCGGTATGGCAAATAAAATCAGCAAAACATCGCAGGAGTCTTACACCATCATGAATGAAATTGTATTGCCCAATGATACCAATACACTCGGTAATCTAATGGGTGGTCGTTTACTTCACTGGATGGATATCTGTGCTGCTATATCTGCACAGAAACACAGCAATAATATTGTTGTTACTGCTTCGGTGGACAGCGTTTCTTTTAAAGAGAGTATACGGCTTGGTGATGTGGTAACCCTGCAGGCCTGGGTAACAAGAGCATTTAATACATCCATGGAGGTATACATTGAGGTTTTTGCCCAGAATATTCCCAAAGGAGAGAAAATCAGGTGTAACGAAGCATATTATACCTTTGTAGCATTGGATAGCAGAAACAAACCTGCACCGGTACCTGAACTTAAACCTGAAAGTGAAGAGGAGCAGAAGAAATATGAAGGGGCTTTAAGAAGAAGGCAGGTGCGCCTTATTCTGGCAGGTAAAATGAAGCCGGAAGATGCCATTGAACTCAAAAACCTTTTTGTTTAAGAAATAATCTGGTTTAATGCTGATTTGAAACACCTGCCTCCCAACGCAGGTCATGTTTCTGCCTTTTTAATACCCCCAATTTTGTAGCCCCAATAAAGTTGGCTATGAAAAAGAAAAGGGATATTAGAAAGTTTGCACTTTTACTGTGCACTGTTGCTTTTACAATTACACTGAGCTCACAGGCGGTAGGTCCGGGAAAAATTGAAGGCGGTTTTGGAATCGATGGTGATCTTGCTGCGGATACTGCATTGCATGGTGCTGCGGCAGTCACTTCCGGAAAACCTTCTGATGACTGGTTCAGGAGCATAAGGGTAAAAAAACCCATAAATGGAATTGGAGTGATTGATACTACAGGGGCATATTATTTCAGAAATTTGCTTCGAACCTCTGCATCTGCCAGGCGTAACCTGGTTTTTTCACAACCCATGGCAGTTCCCAAGCTCAGCCGCAGCAATGGTACCATTTTACTTGATGGTTTGTATGCAAGAGACCAGGCCGACATTGATAAAACCTCCATTACAGGCCCCGGCGGAGTTAAGCTAATAGACGACCCAAGCACCTGGATTATTGGCAGTTCCAGCATGGGGGCCAAAACAGACATACTGGAGTTTTTTAGCCACATGCGCCGAAAAGGAAGTACTGTTAAAGATTCACTGTTTTTCTACTTTGGGGTAGCTGTTTTCGGTACCACGGGATCCAAAAATATTAATGCCGAATTGTTTGTGAAAGATGTTAAACTGGATACAACCCTGGGCAAGCTTGTCAATCTGGGTTCGCAGGGAGGTAGATCGGCATGGTGGCTTTATCCAAGTGGGAAAGTGGCTGGAATCGGTGATTTGGCTGTTATTATGGACTATACAGGGGGCGTATTTACGCTAAAACCGCAGGTTTGGGTCAGGAAATCTACCTATGATAGTTTCAGGAATGGAAGCGGTAGACTGCCCGTGAATTTCCTATTTGGCAATTTCTATGGACAGGGTACACTGCCGGGAAGTTATGGATATGCAGAATTACTACCCAAAAATGGGGGTTCAACCCTGGTTGCGCAGGGTAAAGCCAACGATCTTTACAATTTATTGAATACACCCTGGGGATCTGCTTCTGCCGGTGGTTATGCCTGGGATAGTATCTATACAGTAAATCAGTTTATTGAAATGTCTGTGAATTTCACTGCATTGGGCGTAGACCCTGCATTGTTTGAAGGTATCGATCCCTGTACAACACCATACAGAACACTTATGTTCGTCAGCCAGACTTCACTGTCACCCACCTCTGCTCCCAAAGACTTCGCGGGGCCTTATCCCTTCTGGCGATATCCCAGGGTTATAAGCAAAATAAAAGGAACAGATACCCTTAACTGCACCCTTAAATCAGGCAGTATTTATGCAGATTCTGCTTATGGGCTGGCATGGTATAAATGGAGAACACCAAACGGGAATATTACCGGTTATAATGCGGACAGTACCAGCATCACGTTCAATAAACCCGGTAAATATATACTGGAATCAGCCCCACTCAGGGGTTGCTTTACCCTGAAGGATAGCGTTGAAATTCTTATTGATACGGTAAAACCCCAAGCCACTGTCAATTATTACGACACCCTAAGTACAGGTACAGTTTATAACATTCGTCTTATTGGTGGAAATACTTCCCTCAGTGACAGCTTGCTTAATTCACCCGTGTTAGGAGGTTCAAGCGGTTATAACTGGAACTGGTCCGGTCCCGGAGGTTTCTCATCAACCCAGCAAAGTCCCTGGATATCAGTTCCCGGTGTTTATTCAATGACAATGACCAGCAAAAGAAATACATGTTTCGACACGGCATCTTCATTTATTATATTATTGCCTGTAGTTCTTAATAAGTTTGATTGTGAATCAGCACCTGGGTGCATTCATTTAAAATGGGAGGCGTCACAGGATCAAACAATACGAGGGTACAGCATTCAAAAAGCAGATGCTGAAGGTGAATTTAAAACGCTGGGCTTTATACCGACCATGGCAACAAGCCATTCAACGCAATGCTATCATTTTAAGGATTTCGAGCCAGCAGCTGGCTGGAATGCATATCGGCTTGTGCTGGAAATGCAGTTGCCTGAGAACAATCTGTCTGTGAGTTGTGCTTCATTTTATCTTGACACTAAAAATAATCAACCTGAACTTTTATTGCTGGAACATCCGCTAAACGGAACCATTCGCATTAAAATCAACGGTCTGAAGGATGCTCAAAATATCATAGTTAAAATCAGCAACATGGCAGGAGCCGTAATTAAAAAGCAAGAATATGCTGATTTAAATAATGCAGCATGGATGGAGTTTGCAGAAATCCCACAGGGAGTTTACATTCTCACTGTCGACAGCCGGGACAACAGGTGGATCAAGAAAGTTATGGTGAAATAAAGGATTACTTCATCAAACCAATTTCGCGCAATCGCTCATGCAAAAACTCAATGGCAGTGCAATCATCATATCTTATCGGATTATTTTCACTGATACAACTGTCAAGGCAGGCCAAAGAAACTTCGGGTCTGGGGTGCATGAAAAAGGGGATGGAGTAACGGGGCAGATGCCATTGCTCACGGGGAGGGTTAACTACCCTGTGGGTTGTACTTCTCAGTCTGTCATTGGTTAAACGCTGCAACATGTCGCCAACATTCACGATGATGTGATCCTGTACCTCTGTAACACCTACGTAAACACCTTGTCTGCTTAATACTTCCAGGCCATCAGCACTAGCACCTACCAACAAGGTGATAAGGTTAATGTCTTCATGCTCACCTGCACGGATTGATCCATTGGGCTCGGCATTGATAGGTGGATAGTGAATTGGGCGCAGAATGCTGTTGCCGTTATGCACTTTGTCATCAAAATAATTCTCGGGTTGATTCAGGAATAATGCTATGGCTCTA
>JBILTS010000019.1:0-24621 GCA_044371405.1 Bacteroidia bacterium | reverse complement strand
CCACCTTGCAACCATGGTGCGAATGCATCAAGTATTCCACGATGATTAAAACGGATATTGACCTTCAAGCCCAGTTTGGCGAAAGCCATGTCATAGATCTGAATTAAATCTGCCTCGTTGCTGATGTTCTCACTGCCCAAAACATCCGCATCGCATTGCCAGAATTCGCGGTACCGCCCTTTCTGTGGCCTGTCTGCCCGCCACACGGGTTGAATTTGGTAGCGTTTGAACGGAAAATGGATTTTATCGCGGTTCATCACCACAAAGCGGGCGAGGGGAACAGTCAGGTCGTAGCGAAGTCCGCGGTCTGATATCTGCGGGGTTATGGCTTTGCTGTCGCGCTGCTGCAGTAGTTTTTCATCGGCGTTGGCCAAAAAATCACCATTATTGAGGATTTTGAACAAAAGCTGATCGCCTTCATCGCCATATTTACCTTGCAGCGTGCGTAGGTTTTCCAGGGCAGGTGTCTCCAGTGGCAAAAACCCATACCGTTTGAAAGTGTCTTCTATAATGCCGATGATGAATTTGCGGCGCATCATCACTTCCGGCCCAAAATCGCGGGTACCCGAAGGCAAGGACGGTTTATCCATGATGCGAAGTTACGGGGATTATTTTAGTTGAAGGATTATCAGTACAGTCTGGAGGTAACGATAATAATTGTGAAAGGGCTTGCATAACAAAAATAAATCATTTAAAATTGTAGAAAAAATAACAATATATGAAAAATCAAATTAAATCAATTCTGCTTATGGGCATTGCTGCTGTTATGTTTTTCGCTTCTTGCGGTAAATATGAGGATGGCCCCAATTTTTCGTTACGTAGTAAAAAGGCCAGACTGGTCAATACCTGGGTCATTGACAAGGCATTTCGGGATGGTGTTGATTTTACGGAAGAATTCAAACAAGATAATCCTAATTATCAACTTGAGATCAGGAAAGACAATACAATAACGTCGAGTATTTTTAATGACATGACCGGAGAGAAAGAGGAAAGTAAAGGCAAATGGGAATTTTCGAAGGATAAGGAAAAAGTGAAATTTACGGATGATGCTACTGGGCAAGAATGGTCAGAAGAAATTTTAAGACTCACCAACAATGAGTATTGGGCAGGGTTGGATTTTGGTATTTCAAAGTTGGAAATTCATTATAAATCCAAATAGTTGATAATTTCAATATTGGATATGTGTTGAGATGGTTTTTGGATTTTGTGGCCGATAAATTCAGAATTGCCTCGTAACGTATGCTGTTTAAAAAAATAGACTGGTGAAAACAATTTTTTTGAGCATCTGAACATGCTTATATCTTTGCATTGAAGAAAAAAATGAGGAATTCAATTAAAAACACACTCTTGCTCTTTGCTGCACTTTCTGTTTTAGTACTTCATACTTCATCTTGCAAACGCTACGAAGAAGGTCCTGCCTTTACACTCAGAACAGCCAAGGCCCGTTTGGTGAACTCTTGGGAGATAGAAAAATATATGGTGAATGGTGAAGATATTACAGCCCTGGTGCTTCCTTTTTTTGGAGAACATTCACTTGAATTTAGCAGAGACAACAGATATGTATGGAATATCGGTGGCATGAACGAAAAAGGCAAGTGGTCATTTATTGAAAATAGGGATAAAGTTGAAATGCTGGAAGATGGCGACTCCATAAAGTTTTCACAGAAAATAATCAAACTCACCAATAATGAATTCTGGGTCGAAGGCCAGGAGGATGGAGACAACATTGAAGTACACTACAAAACCAAATAAACATGAAAAAAATCACATCAATTCTGTTTGCCGTGGTAGCCATGGCACTCGTAACATTCTCTTCTTGCGGCAAGTATGAGGAAGGTCCCGGATTCTCTTTGCGCTCTAAGAAAGCCCGTGTTGTAAACACTTGGAAAATCGAGAAGTACATTGAAAATGGTCAGGATCTCACCGCTCAGATTTTGCCTTTTTTGGGTGATTATTCTATAGAATTCAAAAAAGACGAAACTTTTGAAATGATGATGGATGGAGATCGTGAAACCGGAAAATGGTCTTTTGACAGCAAAAAAGAAAATCTTGAACTTATGTACAATGGTTCAACGTCAAAGGAAATTTCAAAAATTCTTCGTCTTACCAATGATGAAATGTGGCTCGTGGAAGATGACGGAACCGACAAATATGAAATCCACTACAAATCAAAATAATCATTCTAAATTCTGTAAAAGCCGCAACTGATGTTGCGGCTTTTTTTATTTTCACTAGGTTCATATTTATGAAATTGGCACATGTTTTGAATTAATTTGCACAACTACCATGAAAAACGCTTTATTATTTGCTTTCGCACTAATTGCTTTTGCCTTAAACACCTATGCACAAAATCAGACCCTGCCTTCTGTGCAGGTGAAAAACCTGGAAGGTCAGCCCCTCGACTTTAAAACCGTAGCCGAGCCGGGCAAAATTACCGTGGTTTCTTTTTGGGCCACTTGGTGCGCCCCATGCATCAAAGAGCTGGAAGCCATTAATGAACATTATTCTGAATGGAAAGAAAAATATAACCTAAAACTGGTAGCCGTGAGTATTGATGATGCCAGAAATAGCAAGAAGGTGAAACCGAAAGTGCTGGGTTACGGCTGGGAATATGAGATCATTCTTGATGAAAACTCAGACCTGGCCAGAGCCATGAATGTAAACAATCCCCCTATGACATTTATAGTGGATGGCACAGGCAATGTGGTATGGTCTCACCAAGGTTACACTCCGGGTGCAGAAGAAGAGCTGGAGGTACAAATCAAGCGCATTTCCGGCAAATAAAACAAAATCACACTGCGCGGGTTTTATTTGTAATTTAGCACACTCATTATGATATCAAAAACCATTGAAAAAGCCCTGCAGCATCAAATAGCGCTGGAGGCATACTCAAGTGCCGTTTACCTGAGCATGGCCAGCTGGATGGATGCCGAAGGTTTTGAAGGTGCCGCAGCTTTCTTCTATAAGCAAAGCGATGAAGAGAGAATGCACATGCTCAAGATTTTTCATTTTATAAACGACAATGACGGCCACGCCATGGTTCCCGCTATTGAGGCCCCGCCCAAATCATTTAAGGATTTTCATACCTGCTTTAAAAATGTGCTGGAGCAGGAACAGAAAGTTACCCAAAGCATCCACGAACTGGTGAATGTTTCGCTCAAAGAACGAGATCATGCTGCAAACAACTTTTTGCAGTGGTATGTGAGCGAACAGATGGAAGAGGAAAAGCAGGTAAAAAGCATTCTGAACAAGCTAAAAATCATTGGCAAAGACGGCAGCGGTCTTTACTTGCTCGATCGTGAGCTTGGTGAAATGGCTGCAGCTGCGCCCGATGGGGAAGAGGCCGGTGCCTGATTTTCTTAAGATCTGTTTAATAAATAAGGCATTTACTCCATTGTGGTATTTTGCTTTTTCTGCATTTCATATTTTTGCAAAAACAACGTGAGCATTCAGGTACATCATCTGACCAAAAATTACGGCACCCAAACAGCCGTAAATAGTATTTCTTTTGAAATTGCACCCGGTGAAATTGTGGGTTTTCTTGGGCCCAATGGTGCAGGAAAAAGTACCACCATGAAAATGCTAACCTGCTACATTCCCCCCACATCCGGTGAAGCCAAGGTTTTTGGAATGGATGTTTCGGACCAAAGCATAGAAGTTAGAAAACACGTTGGTTACTTGCCGGAACACAATCCCCTTTACCTAGATATGTATGTGAAGGAATACCTCGCATTTGCCGCAGGCATGGGAGGCGTTAAAAATATAAAAAATCGGGTTGACGAGGTAATTGCACTTACCCATTTGGGTAAAGAAAAACACAAAAAGATTGGTCAGCTTTCCAAAGGTTACCGTCAGCGTGTTGGTTTGGCACAGGCCATCATTCACGATCCCGATGTGCTGATTCTTGATGAGCCTACCAGCGGTCTGGATCCCAATCAGGTGATGGAAATCCGCGACCTGATCAGAAGTTTGGGTAAAAATAAAACCATCATGCTCAGCACCCACATCATGCAGGAGGTAGAGGCCATCTGCAACCGGGTCATCATCATCGACAAAGGCAGTATTGTGGCCGACGATAGCCTCGATAACCTGCGCAACCGTTCCACTGAAAAATGGCTGGTGCGTGTACAGTTTGCCACCGATGTGAAAGAAAATGAGCTTAAAACAATTCCGGGTTTGCTCCAGGTAAATTCATTGGGTAACAATACCTGGCGCCTTACCGGTAACAATGCGCAATTCAGACAGGCAGTATCGCAGTTTGCCCTTGCAGCCAACCTGGAGGTGATAGAACTGGTGAGTGAAAAAGACAATCTGGAAACCATATTTAGACAGCTGACAAATCATGTGGACGGTTTATAAAAAAGAGATACGCAGCTTTTTAAGTTCGCTCATTGCCTATGTGGTAATGCTCGTTTTTCTGGGAGCTACCGGTTTATTTATGTGGGTGATCAAAGGCAACAATATTTTTGATTTGGGCCTTGCCAGCATGCAGGTAATGTTTGAAATGGCCCCCTACATTTTTATTTTTCTTATTTCTGCCATTACCATGCGCAGTTTTTCGGAAGAAAAACGACTGGGAACCATAGAAACCTTAACCACCAGACCGTTGTCAGATCTGGGTATTATCATGGGCAAATATCTGGCCTGTGTTACGCTTTTATTGATAGCGCTTTTACCCACGCTAATCTATTATTACAGTGTTTCTCAATTGGGAAATCCAGCCGGAAATATCGATACAGGAGCCATGTGGGGTAGTTACCTGGGGCTGGTTTTTCTGGGCATGGCGTATACCGCCATGGGTATATTCTCATCTGCCGTTTCGGATAATCAGATCGTGGCACTCATCATGAGCATGGCATTGGGTTTCTTTTTCTATGTGGTTTTGGGCATGATGGGAGATATTGCTGCTTTGGATGCCATTGGTAAAAGTCTGGAGTGGTTCAGTCTTGAATATCACTATGACAGCATTAGCAGGGGAGTGCTCGATACCAGGGATATGCTGTATATGCTCAGTTTCAGTGCCCTGTTTATTGGATTAACCAAGACCGTATTCGAAAGCAGAAAATGGTGATGAAGAAAAGAAGACTACATAAAACACAGAGCTGGCTGGAGCTATTAATGCTGCTGGTGGGCATTGTGGTTATCAATGCGCTTTCATCGCTCTATTACAAGAGATTTGATCTTACCCAGGAAAAGCGATATACCCTCAGTGAAACCAGTCGTAAACTGGCCTCCAGGATAGATGAGAAGCTCTATTTCAAACTCTACCTTGATGGAGAAATGAGCGCTAAATTCAAGCAATTGCGAAATGAGATTCGAGATATGGCTTATGAATTTCGCGAAGCCAGTGGCGGTAAAATGGAAATTGAAGTTACCGATCCGCTTAAAGATAAAGAAAAGAAAGAGGTGGCCGGTATTTTAGAAAGCTTTGCTGAGCGAGGCATCGAGCCGGTACGTGATGTGGACATGGAGGACGGAGACGAAACACGCATCAAATATCTGGTTCCGGGTGCTGAATGTTTGTATAAAGGCAAAACCGTTGGGATACGCTTTTTTCAGTTTGATGTGTCAACTGACATTGAATCAAACATCAAAAAATCCATCGACAACATTGAATATGAGCTTGCCAACGCCCTGAGGCAGTGCGTAACGGAAAAGGCCAAAAAGATTGTGGTTGCCGATGGCAGCGGCGAAATGATAGACGCCCGTGTGGGGTCTTTTGCCAACGAGTTGGGCCGTTATTACCAGTTGGAAGCCCTGAATTTGAATGTGGCCGATCCGGAATGTGCCCGCCCGTTCGCCACTCAGATTGCCGCTGCACCCGACAGCGCAGAGCTTGTATTGTTGCGCAGTTTGCAGCGCCGCCTGAATGCCGCAGATTTACTGCTGGTGATTAAACCTGAAAAAGATTACTCGCCCGCAGAGTTATTTTTGATAGACCAGTTTGTGATGAAAGGTGGCAAGGTAATGTGGCTGCTGGATCCTGTGCACGTGGAAATTGATAGCTTTCAGCGTGCATCCACCGTTATGGCCATGGATAAGGGTTTAGAGAATATCGCTACCGGACTTTTCGGATACGGAGTAGGAGTAAACTCAGATCTTTTGCAGGATTTGATGTGCAACAGAATTCCATTGCCCGCAGGCGGCAGGATGGAACTGGTGCCATTCCCATATTTTCCTCTGTTTACCACTAAAACCAGTTCCCATATCATCACCAAAAATGTGGGTGCGGTTTGGGCTCAATTTCCGGGAACCCTTAAAATTAAAAAACGCGAAGGGCTAAATACCACGCCATTGCTGGTTTCCTCTCCCTATACCAAAATTGCCAATGCCCCGGCTACTGTTGAGTTAATTAATGTTGCGATGATGAGCAACAGTAAACAATTCTCAAAAACGATGCAATCAGGGCCTCAGGTAAGTGGCGTGCTCTTGGAAGGAAAATTTAAATCGCCGTTTCAATATCAGAAAAAACCCAATTTGGGTAACTATCTCCCCGATGGTAAAAGCGCCATGGTGGTTATATCTGACGGGGATATCATGAGGAATTTTGTAAGTAGCAAGGGAGGTAATTTCCCAACGGGTTATGACCGCTACAGTCAAATTACCTTTGCCAATCAAAAGTTCTTGCAGAATTGCGTGGATTACCTGATAGATGACAATGGCCTCATAGAAATCAGGGCGAGAGAAACCCAGCTCCGACTTCTTGATCCGGTGAAAGTGAAAGACGAAAAGTTCTATTGGCAGATGCTCAATTTGGCGCTTCCGCTTTTGTTGGTTGTAATGCTTGGCTTGGTCAATTATTTCATTCGTAAAACAAAATATACCCGCTAATTATGTACGATTTTATAGAAGGCAACATAGAAAAAATAAGTCCTACGAACGTGGTGCTGGAAAATGCCGGCATGGGATATTTAATGTCCATCAGTATTTATACTTACGAAAAAATAAAATCAAAAAAACAGGCCAGGGTTTTTGTGGAACAAACATTCAAAGTGGAAAATCAAAACCCGGTGGGGATGGTTTTGTTTGGATTCAGCGAACCTGAAGAAAGAGAAATGTTTCGCCTGCTCACATCCGTGAGCGGTGTTGGCAACAACACCGGTATTCTAATGCTGAGCAGTCTCGATGCAGAATCTTTGGCTGCTGCCATACTCAATGGCAATGTAGGATTATTGAAAAGCATTAAGGGAATAGGCGAAAAGACAGCACAACGCATTGTGCTTGAACTGAGAGATAAACTTGGCGGTAAAAAAATGAAGGGTGGGGCAACATTGGTGAGCCCGGGTGTGTCTGATGCTATGAATGAGGCCCTCTCTGCCTTGCTGAGTCTCGGATACAATAAAGGTGCTGCAGAAAAAGCGCTTTTGAAAATATCAGACAATGGTAAAACAGTATTGACAGTGGAGGAGCTTATTCGTAATTCACTGAAAATATTGTAAATTGCACCCTTTAACAAAAATCTGACAATATAGAATAAAGCATTACGTTTACTTTTGTCTGTTTTAAGTATGAAAAAGTCCGGCCGAAAGGCATGGTTTGGTGCATTGTCAGTTATGTCGACAGGAATGATGATCCTGTTGATGTTTCTTTTTTCCTTCAATCATGCAAAAGGCCAGACAGACACCGCCCTCAAATACAATATAAATTCAGCTAAACCCTGGCAGAAAAATAAATCAACTTCTAATGTTGATTTAGAAAATCCCATTAATTCTCAGTGGAAATATAATCCCAAAACAAATCGCTACGAGGAATTTAAGTCTATTGGGGGAATGGATTATCCAACGGGAAAATCGTTATCCGTTGCCGATTATTTTAAGGAAACTACCCGTGCCAATCGACTTGACTATTATCGCGAAAAATCTCAAAATGCCAGTTATAACACCGGAAATACAGGTAAAGGCAGCATCAATGATTATTTGAAAACTGAGCTTGCCAACCCTACCATAAGTAAAATTTTTGGTGAAGGCGGGGTGGATTTTCAGCTGAACGGCTCTGCCATGATAAAACTGGGTGGGAATGTGAATGTTAACCGCAATCCTTCGTTCAGTAAGCGTCAACAGCGGTATTTTGTGCCCGTCTTTGATCAGCAGCTTCAGATCAGTGCCAATGGTTCTGTTGGTCAATATGTGAAACTGGGCATTAACTATGACACTGAGGCGGCGTTTGAGTTTGATAATCAAACAAATCTCGGCTGGAAAGGTAAACCTGATGGTATTTTAAAAGATATTCAGGTAGGTAATGTTAGTTTAAATCTGCCAACCCAGCTCATCAAGCCGGCTAATAACCTTTTTGGTTTCAGCACCACCATGCAATTTGGTAAAACCACTGTTAAATCTGTATTCAGTCAAAACAAGGGTCAAAGCACAGAAACAGTGCTGCAGGGTGGACAGCAACTAAATGAGTTTAAAATTACCGCAGACAATTATGATCAGAACAGACACTTTTTTCTGGCACAGTATTTCAGAGAAAACTACAATACAGCGCTGGAAAATTTGCCTATTGTGGCCAGTGGTGTCATCATCAACCGGGTGGAAGTTTGGGTAACAAACCGAAGTGCAAACATAGAAACGCCAAGAGATATTGCAGTTTTTCACGATTTAGGCGAATCCAAGCCATATAGAAATAACCTTGGAGGCGCACTCGATCCCGCACCTGATAATGCATCCAATGCTTTATATACCCAAATCGCCAATGATAATCTGGTGAGAAAGAACGGTACTTCTGTAGATCGGCTGTTCTCTTTGTATCCATTTTTTGAGCAAACAGTCGATTTCGATATTCTAAACAATGCAAAACAGCTAAATAGCAACGAGTACACGCTTAATTCTCAACTAGGTTATATTTCACTAAATCAACCGCTGAATAATGATGAAATTTTGGCAGTCGCATTCGAATATACGTTGAATGGGAAAGTATATACCGTAGGTGAATTTAGCCGAGATGTGCCTCCCGGCGATCAGCGAATGCTGTTTCTAAAAATGCTGAAAGGCAATACCATCAGAACCAAACTTCCCATGTGGAACCTGATGATGAAGAACATTTACACCCTGAACACCTACAGTTTATCACTGGAAGATTTTAAATTAAATGTTTTATACGCCGACGATACCAGCGGAGCAGATTACAATTACCTGCCTGTTCAAAATTCGGTGCCGGCTTTTGCAAATGGCAATCCGCTAATCAGGGTATTGGGATTGGATAGACTTAACCGTCAGCAGGAATCAAAACCTGATGGAATTTTCGATGCCATTGAGGGCCTTACGGTTCAAACTCAGTATGCACGTATCATTTTTCCGGTAACCGAGCCATTTGGAGATTTTATGAGAGGCCGATTTGGCGGAAGAACAGATCTGGCGGATTATTATTGTTATGATGCCCTTTATGATAGCACAAAATGGCTGGCCCAGCAGGATGTGAAGCATAATAAGTTCTTTCTTGCAGGCAGTTATAAAAGTCCAAATGGTGCCGAATTATTCCTTGGAACTACCAATTTGCAGCGGGGTTCGGTGCGTGTAACTGCCAATGGACGGCCCCTGCAAGAGGGCATGGATTATGAAGTGGATTATGCATTGGGCAGGGTTCGTATCATCAATGAAGGCCTGCTCCGTGGCGGTGCTGAAATACGAGCCAGTGCAGATGGACAAAGTTTTTTCAACATACAACAGAAAACACTGGTAGGCGGCCGCGTAGAACACAAGTTTAATAATAATTTGCTGGTAGGGGCCACTGCACTACACATGTATGAAAGGCCGTTAACAACAAAAACCAATTTTAATGAAGAGCCCCTGCTCAATACCATCTTTGGGGCAGATGTTGCCTACAGCAATAAATCACGATTCATTACCCGCATGGTAGACCGCCTGCCGTTTATTGAAACAAAAGAAATAAGCCGCATTACAGCCTATGGTGAGTTTGCCAAAATTATTCCTCATAACCATAAATCTCAGGGTGGACAGCGAGGTGTGTCCAATTTGGAAGATTTTGAAAATGCAGAATTACCCAACGATTTGAAACAAATCTCTAGCTGGACCGTAGCAAGCGTGCCTCAAAAGCAACCCGATTTGTTCCCTGAAACATTGGATTCTAGCAAACTCAAGTGGATGAGTAGGCATGCAAGCTTATCCTATTACAGCGTAGATCAGCTGTTTTATAGAGAAGAGGATATGCCGGATAACATCCGCACGAGGGTTGATGATATCTTATCTGACCCTTACATGCGTCAGATTGACCAGCGAGAGGTATTTCCGCAGAGGCAGTTTCCGCAGGGAACTCCAACATTGCTGACCACCCTGGATCTGGTATATCGGCCTACGCTGAGAGGACTTTATAATTACAATTCGGACCCAACCAAAATAAATGCAGCCGGAAGATTATTGCAACCGGAACGCAGCTGGGCAGGTATCATGCGGCGTATAGATCAAAATGATTTTGAAGCGGCCAATATCGACTATATAGAGGTATGGATGATGGATCCGCTGATTAAAAATCCAGGCCTGAAGGGAGAGTTTTACCTGCATCTTGGCAGCATTAGTGAGGATATTCTTCCCGACAGAAGAAAATCTTTTGAAAATGGAAGACCCACAACATCTGATTATACAAATACAGATACAACTTCCTTTGGTATTATACCATCCATTCCCCAAATCAATTTTGCGTTTAATAATGATCCGGCTACCCTGAAAGAGCAGGATGCCGGACTCGACGGCATGAATGATGATCAGGAACGTGAACATTTTGATCAGTCTTATCTGCAGCCGCTTGCCACCAATTTTGGTGTTAATTCAGCCATCTATAATCAGGCACTTACCGATCCATCAAATGATAATTTTGTGCATTATCTTGAAGATAATTACACAGCAGCAGATGCTGATATTATTGGAAGATACAGCCGTTTTCAGGGAATGCAGGGTAATTCGAATCCCGATAGGTTTACCGGAAAATACAATGGTATGCCAAAATCATCAACATCGGCCCCCAACGACGAGGATGTGAATAAAGACTTTACCCTGAATCAAAGTGAGGACTATTATCAGTATCAAATTAAAATCAGTGCTGCAGATTTGCAGATTGGTAAAAATTATGTAACCGATATTGCCAGAAAGCGGGTAAAGCTTCGCAACGGCAAGGAAGAGGAAATAAACTGGTATCAGTTTAAAATCCCCATCCGTCAGTATCAAAAAGCGGTAGGTAATATCAGTGATTTTAAGAGCATCCGCTTCATGCGAATGGTGATGACAGGATTTACCGACAGTGCAGTACTTAGAATGGGTTATATCAACCTGGTGCGTGCCGATTGGCGCAGATACACAAACTCACTCAAAACCCCCGGTGTGATTGTTCCGCAGGATCCAAACGACAATACCAAGTTTGTGGTATCTACCGTAAATATTGAAGAAAATGGTCAAAGATCCCCCATAACCTATGTTACACCTCCCGGCGTGGTTCGTGTTCAAAACATGGCATCTCTGGGAACCGTCCTTGAGAATGAACAGTCACTTTCACTGGAAACCTGCAATATGCTGCCCGGGGATGCTCGCGGTGCATTTAAGACAACCCAGTACGATATTCGAAACTACAAAAATCTTCAATTGTATGTGCATGCGGAAGCCCCCGCGGCTCCTCAAATACAGGATGGTGATGTTTCCTGCTTCGTTCGTTTTGGTACAGACCTCACCAATAACTATTACGAATACGAAATTCCGTTGAAAATCACCCGCGGTAATATCAATAGAGGTACGCCCGGTGCCGACAAACTGATTTGGCCCGATGAGAATTTTATTGATCTTGAACTGGAAAGACTATATCAGTTAAAAATTGACAGGCAAAATGCCGGCTGGCCTATGTCTGCGCCTTTTATCCGTCCTGCTCAAAGGGGTAAGATTACAGTTTTGGGATTACCTGATGTTGGCAATATTAGGGTAATGATGATTGGTGTTAAAAACAATACTGATGTGCCACAGTGTTTTGAAGTTTGGGTGAATGAACTTCGTGTGAAAAATATTGCAAACAAAGGTGGCTGGGCCGCTTTGGCGAATGTTCAGACAACCCTGGCTGATTTTGGTACTGTTAATCTGGCGGGAAGTATCAGAACCATTGGTTTTGGTGATGTTGACAAAAAACTGAATGAAAGAAGTCTGAGTACCAATATGAATTATGATGTGGCAAGCAACCTGGAACTGGGTAAATTTTTCCCCAAAAAGGCCGGTATCAGCTTCCCTATGTACATTGGATATTCTGAGAACTACATTCGTCCAAAATTCAATCCGCTGAATCCCGATATTGAAATGAATACCTTTTTGAATGGTATTGTAGATAAAAAGCAGCGGGAGGTGGTTAGAAAAGCTGCAGAAGATTATTCTTCACTGTATAGCATCAACTTTAACAATGTAAGAATTGCTGAAAGACCCGGCAAAAGGGCCATGCCATGGAGTCTATCTAACTTTAATGCCACCTATAGTTTTCAAAGAAACTACCGTAGAAATCAGCAAATAGAAGAGTATTTTGCTGAAACCACGCAGGGTGCCATTGGCTATCAATATTCCATTCCTACAAAATTTATAAGACCATTTAAAAAATTAAAACCCCAATGGCTTAATCCAGTTAAAGAAATTAATTTTAATCTACTTCCTTCAAATTTCTCAACACAATGGCAGGTTAATCGCTTCTACAGCGAAATGCAGGCGAGAAATAATAATAATTTCAGGCAGATTAATCCACGTTTATTTGATAAGAATTTTACCTTGAACAGGGTATACAATGCAAGTTTGCCTGTTTTTAGTTCACTTACCATAAATTATAACGCTACTGCAAACGCCCGTATAGAAGAACCTTATGGCAGTTTAGACACTGCGGGTAGAAGGGAAATGGTGCGTAATGAATTCAAAACACTGGGCAGAATGACCCGTTTTACCCAGTCTGTGAATGGTAATTATACCTTGCCTTTTTCAAAGTTTCGCTATTTAGACTGGATTAACACCAGTGTTAATTACACAGGCAGCTATGAATGGAATCAGGCCCCTCCTGCCTTTGCCTCTCTTGGGAACAGAATCAGCAATGCAAGAGATATAAATGTGCAAGGGCAGTTAAATTTTCAGGGACTTTATCAGAAAATACCGTGGATTAGAGATCTTGAAAAGCCCACAAAAAAGAAATCAGCCAAGGAAAAGAAACCTGACGATGAAGATGTGAAATACGAAAGTGCCATCGACAAAAGTAAGGACAGCCCTAAAAAAGCAAACCCTGTGAAAATAGCGTTTGGTAATTTTGTGAGTATGTTTAAAAATGCAGGTTTTAGTTACAGCATTAAACAAACTACAGATATGCCGGGCTTTAGGCATAACACAGACTATTTTGGACATAATTTCAAACATGTTCAACCGGGATTACCATTCGTCTTTGGTTGGCAGGAAGAAGATATCCGCTACCGTTTGGCACGAAATGGAGCATTGAATGAGGACATCAGGCAGAGTAATTTTTACAGAACATCCAACACTGAAACATTTACAGGTAACGTTACCATCGAGCCAATTAAGAGTCTTAGAATTCAGCTCGACATGAGTAGAAACAACATGCAGGGAACGCAGAGCATATTCAGATGGGATGGTACATCGTGGGTAGATCAGGGCCTAACGCAAATGGGCAATTACAATATCACTGGTAATTTTATACGTACTCATTTCATTAAGGATGATGTTTTTGGCGACAACCGTGTGAATGCCGCATTTACCCAATTTCAGGCAAATCGTTACAGTGTAGCTCAAAAACTGATGTTTGCTGATCAACGCATAAAAAATCCGGGAGAGGATACCGTTACACGATTCCCGATCGGATACAGTAAACAGCAACAGGATGTGCTGATTGGTGCCTTTTATACGGCCTATTCCGGATTGGATGCCGGTCGGACAAACGTTTCCGGTTTCCCGAAAATCCCCCTGCCTGGCTGGAATATTAACTATAATGGCTTAACAAGGATTAAAGCTATAGGTAAAATATTCAGTAACATCAATGTAAGACATGGATACAACGGCCGTTATACGATTGGTAGTTTTACCCAGAACCTGCGCTACAATGCCGGTCAGGAAGTGAAAGCAGGAGAAGATTTTATACCACAGCACCAGATATCAGATGTCACCATTTCCGAAGGTTTTTATCCTTTACTTGGTATTAATATAGCAACCAAGAATAACTGGACCGTCTCTTTTGACTATAAACGCTCACGCATTTTAAAACTTTTTGCTGCACAGTTTAATGTTACAGAAATGCGAAATAATGAGATTCAGTTTCAGGCTGGATACAGGGTTACAGGCCTAACACTGCCTTTCCGAAGAAATGGAAGAAAGCTCTATTTGCCCAATGACTTCAGATTCGATATGACTGTAAACGTAGCTGATAACATTACCATAACCCGAAAGATAGACCAGAATGATAACAGAGCAACGGCCGGAACCAAGCAAATAAGAATTGGACCTGCTGCTACTTATCAGGTTAACAATAAAATCAACATGGCCCTGCGTTACAATAAAACAATCATGTCACCACGCATTGCCAATCAGTTTTACACAGCCCTAACCGATTTTGGATTTGAAATCAGATACACGCTTAATTAATCGCCTCATTCTTTGCGGGATAATGGCAATTGGTTCGTGGTGCCATGTTCAGGCACAGGATTCTATACCACCTGTCGGCAAATGGCGTGTTCATGCCAGCTACAAGGTTTCCAGAATTTGTGAGTCATCCGGTACCTATGTTTATGCGGCTTCTGCCGGAGGTTTATTCCGCACAGATATCAGAAACGGAGAAATGAAAGCACTCACCAGACTGGATGGTTTTGAGGCCTCCGGCGTATCATTCATGCGTTATGTACCTGAGCTCAAAATTTTAATCATCGGCTACAATAATGGGATGATTGAACTACTGAAACATGATCGTACACTTACCCAGGTGAAAGGATTATACAGCAAACTCATTCAGGGAGATAAAAGAATAATCCACATCAACGTAGATGGAGACAGGGCAATCCTCAGCACAAATTTTGGCATACTGGTACTTGACTTGTTGAAAGAGGAAATTAGCGATAGTTATACTGCCATTGGTCCGGGTGGTCAAAGTTTGGCTGTTCTGTCTACCGCAGTGTCCGGTGATTCCATATATGCGGGAACTGCTACAGGTATTATTAGGGCAAAATATGCCGCAACCGTTAATTTGAATGATTACAATAACTGGAAACAAGTATTCAGCGGCAGTAACTGTCAGCACCTCCATGCCTTTAAAGACAGCTTATACTTTGCCGCTGATAGTGTGGTTTATCGCTTACATCGCAGTAAAGCCGAAGCAATCGTTTCCGAAAAGAAAGGTACCGGTAGAATACAACAGTATGCCGGTAAGTTACATATTTTTAGAGGAGGCGGAATTTTTAGCATCGGTTCAGGATTTCTTAAGACTACTGTGAATCTGCTGAGCGATGGTACTATGGATGCCGAAGGGTTTTACTGGTTTTGCACCGGTATCGGCCCGGGGGTAATCAAAAAAAGTGAAACAAATGAAATCGCCTTTGAACCAACAGGTCCCTCAGGCACATCTGTTTTTGCGATGACCAAGTCCGGCAATACGCTTTTTACCTCGGCCGGAGGCGTAAGCAATACTTTCGGAAATGCTTACAACCCGACAGGATTTTATCTTTTTGATAACAATGTATGGACCAGTAATCCCTCCAGTACATTTAATGCCGGTTTATATGATTACACGTTTGTTCATCATAATTCAGTTACAGGTAAGAACTATGTTGCTACGCACGTGAATGGATTGCTTGAATTTCGCGGTAAAGATGCTGCAAACCGTTGGGATGCATCCAATAGCACGCTTAAACCAACACCTGTAATCAATATGGTTAGGGCTTCAGGTCTGACATCGGATGCTAAAGGTAATTTATGGGTTACCAATTTTGGTTCAACCGGTGCAGGTCTTCACATGATGAACAGGTCAGGTCAATGGACTGAGATACCTTTATCAACCAGTGATGTAGGGAATTTGATCGTGGACCAAAATGGGTTCAAATGGATTCAATTAATAGCTGGTGGCGTTTTAGTTTATGATGATAATAAAACGCCCGGAAATTTGTTTGATGATAGAAGCCGTGTTCTTAACAATAGAGACGGGCTGATAGTAAATGAGGTAACGTCAATGGCCTGCGATTCAAATGGTTACGTTTGGATTGGAACATCGCAGGGATTAAATGTGTTTACCAATCCTGCCTCTGTCTTTGAAGGTGTCAGCGCAGATCGCTTGATTATCAGACAGAATGGGGTAGATGGGTATTTAATGGGGGAGGAGACCATTAATGACATTTGTGTGGATGGAGGCAATCGTAAATGGTTTGCTACCAACAATGGAGTTTTTCTTGTTGATCCCAATGGTCAGCAGGTGATTACCCAATTCAGAGCAGAAACCAGCCCGCTGCCGGATAACCGGGTTATTTGCATTGGTCAGCTGGATAATTCAGGAGAAGTGTTTTTTGGCACAGATAAGGGCATTGTTTCCTACCGAAGCGATGCCAGTGCAGCTTCCGATAAATTCAAAAAAATTAAAATATACCCCAATCCCGTAAAACCGGGTTACAGCGGCCTTGTTACCATTGAAGGTTTGGCAAAGGATTCAGAAATTAGAATCACTGATGCATCCGGTAATTTGGTTTATCTTACCCAAGCCAATGGAGGAACCGCAACTTGGAACGGACTTCGGCTAAATGGCACCAAACCTAACAGTGGCGTATATTTTGTATTTGCTGTAAATAAAGATGGCTCAGAAACCGAAATGGGCAGGTTTATTTTTATACACTAAACGGTATCTCGATGGTTTGTCCGTCATATGCCAGCTGCATGTTTTCAGACAGACCGGCATTTACCTCATCATGTAAACCAATTTGATGGCTCATGTGGGTAAACCATGTAAATTCTGCCCCAATTTTTTTTGCCTGAAAAACCGCCTCATCTAACGTGAAATGGGAAATATGCGTTTCTTTTCTTAGGGCATTCAATACCAGATGCTTGCTCCCCTTTGCTTTCTGCTGTTCTTCCTCAGCAATGTAATTGGCGTCTGTAATGTAGGTGAAACCGCCTATTCTGAATCCCAAGACCGGTAGCTTATAATGCATCACCAGTATAGGGATAATCGTAATGCCATGAACCTCAAAAGGTTTGTTTTCTATATGGTGAAAACGAATCAGCGGGATACCGGGGTAGGGTTTTTCACTAAATATGTAGTGGTATTGTTTTTTGAATGTATTCAGCACATGCTGCGTGCAATAAACGTCAACGTGATCTTCCTGCAAATAATTGAATGGCCGAATATCATCAAGGCCAGCCGTATGGTCCCTGTGTTCATGGGTGAAAAGCAAGGCATCTATCCTGCTGATGCCAGCCCTTAGCATCTGGTATCTGAAGTCAGGGCCTGCATCAATAACAATACTCACCCCGTTGACTTCAATGTGAACACTGCTCCGAAGTCTTTTATCCTTGGGGTTGTTACTCAGACATACATCAGAAGTACATCCAATCGGAGGCACACCCTGCGATGTTCCTGTACCAAGAAATGTAACTTTAAGGTTTCCCCCAGCCAATTTTATTCGTTATTTGGCAGCATCAAGAAATCCCTTGAGGCGCATGATGATATCTACACGCATGTTATTGGCATTACGCATGTTTGATGCATAAATGCTGACCCAGTCCAGCACATGAATAACTTCAAACAAACGCTGAATGCCTGCCCCTGATTCTGCAAATGAATAAATGCGGTTATTTCGCTCTTCAAGTACCTTTTTTAAGAACTGAAAACGTAGATTGGTACGCCCATTATCTCCGCTGTTTAATAATATAAAATTGGTTTTGTGCGACTCATGGTAGCTTTCAATAACATTGTGATTGGCTTCGGGCAGAACAGTTACAAAAGATTCGCCCTTAGCATTTTCCTGAATTTGCTGACAAAATCGAATGGCCACTGCCTCAAATTCCGGATCGCACACAACCACAAATTTGTCATTAATGGTTGAACTGAAAAAATCAGAAATTTTGCGGGCTTCCTGCTTTAATGCATCGTTTTGCATCAGCATATCTGCACTTTTACTCAGCTCATTTTTGGCATCTGTGCCTGCGATTTCAGATAACATCAGCAATAGTGTAGTTAAACTATATCCAAGTGCCATGCGTGGCTGATAGCCTGTTTCAATGCGATAGCATGGAATGTTGTCATCCTGTGCCTGTTGCATAATTTTTCCTCCGCTGGCAATACAAATTATGCTGCAACCTTTTTGTTTGGCCTCTGCATACATGGAAAGTGTTTCCTCTGTATTTCCGCTATACGAACATAAAATGACCAGCGTTTTTTGATTTACATAACCCGGCAAGCTATAAGCAGAAAATACTTCAATGGGTATGGGAAACTCATTAATCAGGGCTAATCTGGCAATGCGGCCGCCAATTCCGGAGCCGCCAAGACCACCAATTACAATATTGCTAAAAGCTGATGAACTTAATCCATGGGGGCAATAATTCTTAATAGCCCAGTTGATTTGATGATGAAAATTTTCTAGTGAAATTTCGTGTGTTATTTCAGACATAATATCCAGTTTTTCTGTTCGCAATATACAATTCAGATATTTCTTTTTCATGAAGAAATATCATAAAAAAAGCCCCACATTCCTGTGGGGCTTGCCATTATTTCAGCTTTAAAATAATATTGCCTAATTCGTTTAATTCTGCACTTTCGGTGTACTTATAGCGATAATCAGTTATCTCAGCACTTCTAGAGGCATATTGCCCAAGGAAATTCATTAGCATTTCTCCAGTATACTGGAAACTGGTGTTCGTCAACACAGCATTTGGAACCTCAATTTTATCTCGTTTTTCTATGAAGGCAACCGCAACGCCATTATTGCCATCAATGGGTTTACTTATTTTTTTCAGCTCAACACCAAAAAGGGCACCCACGATCTTCATGTCATTGCTGGACTGGTTTGCCATGGCTTGCCCCATTCGCACACCATCAAGCTGTATAAGTGAACCACCGGATTTTTGTGCCAATTCTTCAATGGTTTTTGCCTTTTCCATGGCCTTTTCCAGTTTTTCACGAATCTTTGCAGCTTTCAATTCGGTTTTTACGAGTGGTTCTATTTTTTCACGAACTTCTTCAAGTTCAGCATATCCAAGGTGTTTAACCGAATTCATGAATATCACAACATGTCGGTTTGAGAATGCAAACCGGTCAGATACATCATTCTTCTTGCGCTTTGAGTCAAACATCCAGTCCAGGATACTTCTGATATCGGAATAATCTTCAATTCCGGGTAGAGCCCTCACATCTGATTTGACATCTTTCTGAACCAACACATTCAAACCCATTTTATCTATGGCGTTTTGGAAGCTTTTAACATCACCCTCATTTACCATATTCCTGAATTTGCGGCTTACCTGATCTACTTCTTTTACGGTTTTATTACCTGCTACGATTTCAAATTTTTGCTCTTCGTATTTAATTTGTGTGTAATCAGGGTCTGCGAGTGCCTTCATTACATGAAGCCCCAATTCTGATTTAACAACCTCTACCTGACCCTTGACTGCGCGGAGGGCAAAATTCCGGTAGGACGGAACATAATTATTGTATGTTTCTTTACCAACCCAACCATAACTGCCACCATTGCTGGCTGATCCTGGATCTGAACTCCAATCGGCGGCCAGTTTCGCCATATCGGCTCCGCCTCTTATTTGTGCGGCTAGCTCATTGGCTTTGGCAAGGGCAGCGGCAGTGTCAGCAATCAGCTGTTTATTGGGTGCTTCACCTACTTTAATGAGAATGTGTGCTACGCTAACCGATGGAGTGCTGTCTTTTTTCTCCGCAATTTTACGGTAAACAGAATATACGCCATCTTTGTAGAAAGGTCCGGCCACCGCAAGTGTGGGCATAGACCAAACAATCTCAGATACTTCTTTTGGCGTGCTCTTGGGCAAGCTGCCACGTGAAACAAACATAGATACACCCTCGCCGGCTGTATCGGGGTTGGTTTCCTCTTTCATGGAAGCAATGGCACCGAGCGCTTGTTTTTGAACGTAGGCACTGTCCTCAGAACTGGGTGTAATTTTCCATACCAAATATTGAATGTCCCTCAATTCTTCTTTGTTCTTGTAAAGTTCACGATGTTCATCGAGGTATCTTTCCAAATCTCCATCAGTAACTTTTATGCTGTTGTCAGGAATGGTGCTGTAATTAATATTAACCAGTTTACCGGAAACACTGGCATTTGCAGTAATGTATTCGTATTTTTTTACTGATTTTGGCTTGTATAAGCATTTGGCAATAAAATTACCATAGCGTTTCATGCCTTCACTTTGACGAATGCTATTTACGTAAGTATTTAAGGCCTTAACCCTGTTTTTATCCTTGCGGTTTTTTCTAAAGAGGTCTTCTACTTTCTTTCTGTCATAGCGACCATCAGTCTGGAAATTGGGGTCTCCTTTCACATATTCCAGTGGATTGGGTCCTACCAGCAAATCGTTGATGTCCTCGTCAGTAATGCGGACACCCGATAATTCCAATTCTTTGTCAATGGTCTGATTGCGCAGAATTTCACTCCATCCCTGCGACCAGGCCTGTTCAAGGGCTTTTTTGAAATTTTCGGGATCATTGAGTTCACCTTCCTGAGCCCTCTCCAAAAATGTATTAAAAAGATTTTGGGCTTTTGATTCCAAATCTTTTGTCTTTACCTGGTTACCATTAATGGATCCGGCCACGCCCTGAAGATCATCGCCGAGACCCAGCCGATTACCGGTGAGAATGTCTCCCACTACAAACAACACCAATGCGGCGATGATTACTACCACCACCAAACCTGAATTCCTGAGCTTTTGTATTACAGCCATAATATCTTAAGAACGGCAAAAATAATGATTTTAATGAAGATTTTATAATCAGTTTTGTATGAAAAAACGGGCTGAGCCAGTGTTCTCTGAATTAGAATGTAAAATAGTCAGTTTCTAAGCCGATTAGATCGTTTTAAAATATTGAAAATTAACAATTTGATAGCTCATAAAACAATTTTATAACAACTACTCCTGCCTCCTCTGGGTAATTTTTGCAACAAACGCAGGTTTAGCAACATCCGAATTTCCCTTAATGCGGTATCTGTCGAATATCCGGCTTCTCTGGCCCATTCCTGGCTGGTGAAATAAGGTTTTTCAAGGGCAGACATTTTACGCAACACAGACTTTTGTCGGGCCGATAAACCAACAGCTGCCATTTTATCTTCCAATTTTTGTTTGTTCAATACAACCGCCTGGGTTAGTTTCAATTCTAGTATTGATTTTTCTAAAATTCCAAGGTACCATTCTACCCATGATGTTACATCCAGATTACCTTTTTGGGTGGATTCGAGAATTTGAAAATAGGCATCTTTCTCCTTTAAAATATGGGCGGAGGGGGCATAATAACGAGGTAATCCTTTTTCAGATTGGGCAATTAACATTAGCGAAATTATCCTTGATATTGGGCCGTTACCATCAGGAAAGGGGTGAAGCGTGAGTAACCAAAGTTGAGAAATTGCCGATTTAATGACGCTGCCTTGACTTTGATCCTGATTCATCCATGATATCCATTTTTTCATTTCTTGCGGCAAAAATTCAGGTGCGGGCGCCGCAAATCGGGTTTGTTTTGACTTAATGTCTTTGATTTCCAGGCCGGTATTTCGCCAGTCATTCCTGCCTACCGGGGTTATCCCTGGATAAAGTTTGGATTGCCATTGGCAAATCATGTCAGCACTAATTTTTTTATCGAAATTGGTGATGCCTGCAACAATCGCTTCTGCAGCACCTTTGGCCATGCCACTCGAGGCTACCATGCCTTGCATGCGAATTTTCATGCTTCTTGCAATGGCCGACTCTATTTCTGTGTAATCAAATTGCGTGTCTTCAATGGCATGGCTGGCAACTGTTTCATGTGTCATTGCCTGAATAATTGCCTGTTTACGGAGTTCAGGGGAAAAACCCTCCATTCTGCCGTGCAGTTGTCCCTGAAGGAAATTCACCCGTTCCAGCAGCCCGGAAACTTTTCCGTGATTATATTGAAAATCGGGCCATTCAGATAGTTCGTATATATAGGTTATTCCCCGCATAATATACGGCGAATATAGCCATAAAATATCAAGGTTTGCTTCTTGAGAAAGGCAATGCTTCTAAAGGAAGATATTGGCCGCGCTCCAGCAAAAAATGGCCTGCCATGCAAATCATGGCCGCATTGTCTGTGCAGTATTCAAAATTAGGAACCAGGCAATGAAGTCCCGAATCTTTGGCTAGTAAATGCCAGCGATTTCGCAAGTGTCGATTGGCGGATACACCTCCAGCCAATGCAATGGTGCCGGGTTTGTGAATTTTAATTGCCTTTTTTGTTTTTTCAATAAGATATTCCACAATGCTGTGCTGATAGGAAGCACATACATCTGACAGGTTATCTGCAGCAAAAGACGCTGTCTTAGCTGTTTCTTTTTGCAGAAAATACAGCAAGGATGTTTTGATACCTGAAAAACTCATGTTCAAACCTGGCACAGAAGCTTTAGGGAAAGAGAAAAGTTGCGGATTGCCATTTTCTGCAAATTTTTCAATCTGTGGTCCCCCGGGATAAGGTAGCCCCAAGAGTTTAGCTGCTTTGTCGAAAGCTTCTCCGGCAGCATCATCCAGGGTTGTTCCTACCACTTCCATGTCTGTAAAATTTTTTACCAGAACCAGTTGGGTGTGTCCGCCGCTGACCAGCAATACCAATAATGGGAAAGCAGGATTAGGTTCATCAATAAACAATGCGGCAATATGGGCCTGAAGATGGTTTACACCCACTATCGGTTTATTGAGCGAAATGGCAAGACCTTTTGCTGTATTTAGTCCTACCAGCAGACTGCCTAACAAACCAGGCCCTTGGGTTACCGCTATACCATCAATCTCATTTGCCGTAATTTTTGCGGAGAAAAGGGCTTTATGAAGCGTGGGAATGATATTGCTTTGGTGTGCCCTCGAGGCCAATTCCGGCACTACCCCGCCATATTCGCGATGAATTTCCTGACCTGCGGTGATATTGGCAAGGATTTTGCCCTTGTGCCATATAGCTACAGCGGTGTCATCACAACTGCTTTCTATGCCCAATATAGTGGAATAACGCATGGCTGGTGGATACTGAACGCCCTTAGCTACCTTAATTTCGAAACGGTTGAAAAAGCGACGGGCAAAATTACGCAAGTTTATACTCAGGTTTCTACTGTTTTTGCTTTTATGTGCAGGACTGATGGGTATCTTGCTGCGAAGCCGAGCTGTTCAAACCTATCTCGCCAATCGTGCTGCCCAATATCTGGAAAAGCAGCTGGGCTGCTCGGTTTCCATTAAATCACTGGAGTTTGATCTTGTGCAAAACCTGCATGCTGAGGGTATTTATATTAGCGATCAGCAAGGCGATAGCATGATATTTATCCGGGTATTAAATTTCAACCTTAGAAAATGGGACCGCTTTAAAAAGAAGATTGAATTTATAGATGGTGAAATTACCGGTGGATATATTCGTGTTGGGCATCACAAGGGGGTTAAAGGGCAAAACATTGATTTTTTGATAGACTTCATCAACGGGCCACCAAAAAAGAACAAAAAGCCATCCAAACCATGGGCCGTGTATTTTGGAAATGCAAGACTCAAAGATACCCGTTTCCATTATTTTGATGAAAGACATGAAACTTCCGTTCCGGGTTTAATTGATGAGTACCATCTGGAATTCAACCAAATTGCAGGCGACTGCCGCGATTTTTGGCTGATTGATGATTCCCTGCATTTCACGGCAATTAATCTAAAAACCAAAGAGCGCAGCGGCCTGCAAATAGACGCCTTTAATGCTATATGTAATATTCATTACAAAGGCATGGATTTCGACAACCTTAGCATTAAAATGCCTTGTTCCTATCTAAAAGGAGATTTGCATTTTGACTATCCTGGCTACAAATATCTTGATGAATTTGTTTCAAATACCAAATGGACAGGCCGCTTGCAAAATAGCAGTATATGCCTCGACGAAATATCTATTTTTGATGAAACGCTCGAAGGGCATCATGAGTTTTTAAAAGTTTCAACAGACATTTCAGGCACATTTGACCGTCTTACATTAAACAAAGCGATTGTTAGGGCTGCCGGCGGAACCTATTTTAAAGGGAATTTGTTTTTTGACGGTTTGCCAGACTGGCGCACCATGTATTGTGAATTTGATGTTGAATCGCTACAAACTGATGCATCAGATCTGGAGCGACTTATCACCGGTGTGGATTTGCCTGAAATCATTTCAAAGGCAGGCAAAATAAGTTACAAGGGGAATTTCACAGGCCAATTACTGGATTTTAGTATTCAGGGAGATTTACAGTCCGAAATCGGCAATATTGGCGCCAATGGTTTTATGAATTTTGAAGACGGACTGGATAAGGCATTGTTTGCAGGTCAGTTCTCTTCAGCAGGTCTGAATTTAGGCAGTTTGTTGTCAGTCCCGGAAAAAATGGGGGTGTTTGCTTTTCAACTGGATGTGGAGGGAGAGGGTCTCACCACTGAGGAATTTCAAATGTCG
>JBILTS010000110.1:0-7282 GCA_044371405.1 Bacteroidia bacterium | reverse complement strand
CCGGCAAATTTTATCATATAGCATTCACTATGGACTCAAACAGTAATTTTAAGTTTTTTATCAATTCTAAATTGGTTCACACAAGCTCTGTTATAGGATTAAATACAGTTTCCAATAACGGAATTTTTAGATTTGGCCGATCATCGCACACCAATACAGATGGATGGGCTGGATATATGAAAGGTGTAATTGATGAGATTGGTGTATGGAATCGTGAAATAAATAATTCTGAAATTACATCATTGTTTAATAACTTTTCGTATAATTCCGGTATTGAATGGTCCACCGGCGACACCACCTTCCGCACGCGTATCCAAACCGCAGGAACCACGCAGGTATGGCTTAAACAATTTAACGGTATCGGCACCTGCTATGATACCACCTACGTGCGTATTTCCAATCCTATTTTGAATGTGGCCGCAGATACCCTGCGCTTTACCAACTGCAAACGCGACAGCCTGCGCCTTTCGGTGGGCAAGAAATGGAAATCGGTTCAGTGGAGCCACGGCCCAAAAGACAGTGCGGTATTCCTAAAAACTACCGGAAAATATTCGGTTAGGGTGCAGGACAGTGTGGGTTGCTTTACGGCAGATACCTTTAACTTTATCAATCCGGGCAGGGTTCAGGCATCCATAACCCGCACAGACAGCGTTAAATGCTACAATGGAAGTACCGGAAGTGCTACAGGCAACGCAAGCGGTGGGTTTGCGCCGCTGCAATACCGCTGGAGTAACGGTCAAGTGGGTACCAATGCCACCGGGCTGCAACAGGGCAACTATGCATTTATAGCCACAGATGGATACGGATGCGCTGATACAGTAATTGCTTCTGTTCAGCAGCCAACAAGAACGGTCATCAGCATTGCTAAAATAGACTCTATTACGTGTTATAACTTCAGCAATGGACGCATTACCACATCGGGTGCCGGTGGAACATTACCCTACCAGTTCCGATGGCAAGGAGGACAAACTGGCAATACTATCAGCAACTTACCGGCCGGTACATACAGGGTTTTGCTTACTGATAAAAATGGGTGTAAAGATTCGGTCAATATTATCCTGAGCAATCCGCCGGAGGTCATTGCCCGAATTGTATCAGGCAATATGACCATGAAAGGTCAAAATATGGATGTGGCGGCTCAGGTAACACCGGCCGGTAATTACACCTACCAGTGGCAGCCGGCATCGGTATTTGGCAGCAATGCCAACAGGCAAAATGCTACTATACAGCTCAGCAATAACACCAAACTGCTGCTTACCGCTACCAACACCAAGGGTTGTGTGGGCAAAGACAGTCTTGAGATAGGGGTGGTGCAGCCGCTAAAAGACATCATTCCAAATGCTTTCTCGCCCAACAAAGACGGGCTGAACGAGGGTTTTGGCCTGCCCGATATATTTGAGATAGAAACTTTCCAGGTCTACGACCGATGGGGTGGCATCATCTTCAAGGGAAGCAGCTCAATACCCCGCTGGAATGGGTATGCGGGCAATGAACCTGTGCCTGCAGGAACTTACTCCTATCAGATAACTGCAAAGCTCAAGGGTGGTATACAAACCGTAAGTTACACAGGAAAGGTAACCGTAGTAAAATGATCCGCATGAAAAAGACATTATTTATACTCGGAATTGCCATTGTGGGGCAGATAAAAGCCCAGGATCCTGTTTTCAATCAATATTTGCAGAGCGGCATATACTTCAATCCTGCATTGGCTGGCAGCGCCAATACGCTGGATAAGCAAGCGGCTGTGAGGGTGGGAACCCAGTACCGGAACCAATGGGGACGTGAACTTGCCATGAACACAGCATTGTTGCACTATGACCAAAGCATAGGCAGCAATTACAGCAATATGGGTTTTTACGTACTGAATGATATAGCCGGAACCGGAACATTCACCACTACCCAGGCCAATGCCGTATATGCTTATCAGACGCCTTTTAAAGGAGGCAAGTGGGCTGCACAATATGGTTTATCGCTGGGATACCGCAATCAGGGAATTAATGCGGCCAAATTGCGTTTTGAAGACCAGATAGATTACACGCAGGGAACGTTAAGAAACACAACTGAAATCATCCCGGCCAACCGCAAAGGCAATGCCGATGTGGGCGCAGGAGCTGTGTTGTTTAGCCGCTATTTTCAGGTGGGACTGGCGGTACACAATATTACCAAGCCGGTCTATGATTATATCGGAACCGTAGAAAACCGCATTCCCAGGCGTTACACCCTGCATAGTGGAGGACTTATTGTACTGCGTGATATTGATAAGGCGCAATACACGGCATTGAGCATTCAAGGCATGGCCATGGTGCAGGGGCCGTTTTCTCAGGCCAATCTGAGTGTAGCATTGGTTAACAATGACTTCAGTTTTGGAATTGGCCATAGAAGGGCATGGTTTCAGGCCAAGAATGCTGATGCAATCACGATTAATCTAGGTTGTAATATCAAAAGCTTGCGCTTGAATTACAGTTTTGAGCAAACGATATCTCAGCTGAGTGCATGGTCACCCCGAACGCATGAGCTGGGTTTGTCGTTCAGGTTGAATAAGACTAAGTTCCCAGCTCCCAGAAGAATCAGTGTGCCGATGTAAGGAGTATTCAATTCCTCTCAACCGCAAAATACCGGCAACCAATAATCCCCTCTGGAGAGGGGTAATTGTGAGGTAAGCGAAATCAGTGTCAAAATCTGGGGTGTGTTTATTTTAGCTTTATTGAATACATGCACATGGCCCCCGCACAGCACACCCCGGTTAGTGATCACATGCAACATGTATTGCGCATTTACCCCTCTCCAGAGGGGATTAGATGAGCGCAAATGGTCTGAAAACAAGGGCTTATGTTAATTGCCAATAAATCTTTAAACCAATAAAACCATAGAAGGTAGGTAATTCCTCTATATCAGTTCAGAGCAAACTTTTCAATACACTTTTCTTTTTCACTCCAGGCAATGTGTTGTACTCCATAATTGTTAAGTGCTGCAATGGCTTCGGCAGAGGCGGCTTTGTCTATATCGTTAAATAGAACATAGCGTCCGGTATTGCTTCCTCTTATTTGTTCAATATCATTAAAAGCCATGATTGCGCTGAGTACAGTTTCTTTTCCAGCCTGATTAATGGTTTTGATAAGCCGCTCTGGTTTGGTTCTTGATGCCGGAATCAAAAAATCAACATTGTGGTCAAATCCGCTTTTACCAGTTAGTTTTACATCTTTATTGAACAGGATCGCATTGGCTTTGAAATAAGCCTCAACATCTTCTTTGAAAAGAGAAGCTACCACAGCCTGTGATAAATTAAACATGTCATTAACAGCCAATATGGCCTGCAACAAGTAGTGTTTTTTCTGCCCCACATTTTTTATGTCCGCGTCCAGAAACAGTTCATCATCTGATCCAATCTTCACGCCAAAACCGTTTAGTGTGGTTTCGAGAATCTGCTTGCGTTTAGTTGTATTTATTTCAAAACCGGACATCCTCAAATCGTTGATAGTATCTCCATTATCGGATAACTTAATTTGACCGTTGTCTTTAAACAGGTATATATCAACATGATCGTTGTGCCTGTCCAGAAAAGGGGTTGAAATACTGCATGCTTTGCCCTCCTGCAAGGTTTTTACGACCGTGTTGTCTTTTATCCATTGCAAATACGATGATATTATGGGTTGGCAATCCAATTACAGCAGATTTAAATTGATGGCAGGGGAATTTTGAATATTACAAATTTGCAAAACTTTACGGAATATTAACTGAATTTCATCAGAAATATTTATTCCCATTTCTATTGCCGGTACGGCGAATTTATCATCAAATCCCTCGCGGTACAAATGAATGTGTGGTCCATCCAGGGTTACTCCGTCGGGGTTAGTGTGGCGGCCGGTATGATCGTATCGTAATAAATTTACACTGTTTCTGAAGCGGTGGTTGATGGTGAATTTAGAGATTGATATATGACCTTTGCGATAATCCATAATAAATTCTTCCTTGGTTTCCGTTGAAACCAAAATCCTAGTCCAACGAATAGGTCCCGGACCCAAAATCAGCGGCGTAATGCTGTCTTCAAATTGCTTTTGTAATGACATAATATGATCAAATTCAATCTGGGTTAGGGCCATAATCGTAATTATATTTATGAATCCACAAATGTATAAAAAATAAGAATAAAAACTACAATAAAAAGCCATTTCTGCTAGTTTGCGTTCTCAATGCGGTCAATCCAATAAACAATAAAGAAACCCTCCATTCCTTCGCTTGAATGACAGTGGTTTTTTAAAATACGGATACAGCGTTCCTCAGCGTTGCACGGAGTTTCGCAGAAGTGGAACGAACAAACAATTAGACCATTAAACAAAGCTGCCTCAAACTACCCTCAACGCCACCTCAAACGCAAAATCGGGTTTGTGGGGCGGGTTTAGGATGAAGGTTTCCCATTGGCCCTGGGGCAGATACACTGCGCACTGGGTATTGGAGATGTGGTAAATATGGTGATGTAAAGCAGCAGGCGTGCCCTGCAATATGCCATAAATCACTTCCGGACGCAGTTTCTCGGGGGTGTAGGCCGCATCGTGCCAAACAACAATGCTGTTTTCGTGCAGCAGGTTTTTAAATACGTTTTCCGTATCGGATTTTACCATGCTGTAATGGTGGTCGCCGTCTATGAAAATAAGGTCGTATTGCCGGTTTAACGCTCCAAAATCAAAGGTTGCGGTGTCGCCATAGAGCTGCGTCACATTGGGCAGGGTTTTTGAAAAGTGTCCGTGTAGATCGGCGTAGGCATCGGGTAGGCCCATAGCTTTTATTTGCTCCGGCGATAAATTTAATGTGGTGCATTCCTTAGCCACCGCAGCCACATTGGCCACGCTTTCGCCGCGCCAGGTGCCAATTTCAAAATAGCTACAGCCGGGAATACCTGCAGCCAGTGATTTCAGCAAGGCCAGATCGGTAGGCAGCGAACCGCCATCCAGAAAGGCAAAGGGTGCAACGGTTTGTCCTTCGGGCTTAAGCAGCAACCTAAGATCCAAGCTGGGAAGACGGTAGGCCTTGCCTTTCAGTTTACGTAGTTTTTCATCCCAGGTGCTATCCTCGTCCATCACCAGGTTCAGCAGGTGTGGTTGCCGGATAATTCGTGACAGGGCTTTAAAACCGCGTGTGAGCTTGCGCATGGGGCAGCGAAGATAGGCAATAAGGTTTATGCCTCGGGTTCATCAGCTTCCACTACTGAGGGCAATTCCTCATTCCCTGTTATTTCATCCGCTTCGGGGAGCATGGCGGCAGGAAGGGCCTTGGTGGTTTTAATGCCCAGCTTACGAAGGCTTTCAGCCCTATTTACCAGGTTGCCCTTGCCGGTGCTGAGTTTGTTCACTGCATCCTCAAAAAGGGTATCTGCCTTCTTGATAGAATCACCTACTTTATTTAGGGTTTCTGCAAACCCCACAAACTTATCGTACATATCGCCTGCCTGTCTGGCAATCTCGAGGGTGTTTTTGTTGCTGTTTTCCGCTTTCCATACCGAAGCCACCGTGCGGAGCGAGGCCAGCAGGGTAGAAGGTGAAACCAACACAATCTTTTTGCTCCAGGCAAACTCAAACAATTCTTTGTCTGTCTGAATGGTCAGTGCAAACCCTGATTCAATGGGAATGAACATGAGGGTAAACTCCGGCGATTTTAGGTCCAGTGCTGTATGGTAGTCTTTTTCGGATAGCTGTTTGATGTGGTTTTTCAGTGAAGTTACGTGGGCTTTCAGGGCAAGTTCTTTTTCCGTCGAACCATCGGCCGCTGAAGTATATTGCTCATAGGCGGTCAGACTCACCTTGGCATCTACAATGATGTTCTTTTCTTCGGGCAGAAAGATTACGGCATCGGGCTTGATGGTGGCACCGGAGGATGAGGAGGTAACAAATTGGGTTTCATATTCACGGCCTTTGGTTAGTCCGCTGCTGTCCAGCACCCGCTCCAAAATCATTTCGCCCCAGCCACCCTGCATTTTGGTGTTGCCTTTCAGGGCATTGGTGAGGTTTTGGGTTTGCTCGGTAATGGTATTGTTCAAAACGGTAAGGTTCTTTATCTGCTCCAGCAATTGGGTATTGCCTGTGCTCGCTTCTTGCCGTGTGGTTTCTACTTTCTGTTCAAATTCCTTCAGCTTTTCTTTCAGGGGATTTAGGATGTCGCCCAGGGTTTTTTCCTGCTGCTGGGTAAGTACCTGTCCTTGTTTTACCAATCCTTCATTGGTTACTTCCTGCATGATTTTTCGCATAAGTTTTTCGGTTGCTTCATTGCTTTGCTGCAGGTTTTTGTTTTGTTCGGTCAGGTTTTTAACGTCTGCTTCCAGCGAAGCAATGCGCGCATACTGGTCTTTGTTTTCCTGCTGTAGCCCGGGAACCAGATCAGCCTGTTGTTTCCAAGTTTCGGTGGCGGCCAGTTTGCCGGAAAACTGGGATTTTACAATGAAATAAGTGACAATAACACCTACAACAATTCCGATGATAAGAAATACAATGTTTTCCATGATAATAAGATGATATAATTTGTTTTACACTGCAAAATAGGGGCTTGCAGCGGGAAATAAAAAATAAAAATGACTTTATTTTACTACGCAGATAGGGTGCGTGTTAAAGGATTTATTTGTCACTCTCTGGCACCCAATCGCGAGGCCTTTAGTGCGCTGAAAACCGTTCCGCTCGGAAAGAAAGTGATATTAATCCACAAGCCAGGTCGGTCTCGCCCTGCGGCATCCAAAGCGCGAAGACCGACCAGTGGAAAAACGAAAATGCACATTCTGCCTCACCCCTGCTGACTTTGTCAGCTTCCCCTCTCCAGCCTAGCTGGAGAGGGGTGGCTTCGGTAACGAAGCCGGGGTGAGGGAAAACTATGTGCTTTCACATTAAAGTTTGTTAATTTTCCCGCACACAATCGGTTTTTCCCCGTTTTGGCGGCTCGTAGTGCTTGGAGCATGGCGAAATACCGGATCCCGGAGGGATCGCATATCCTTAACCCGGCGCGACAGTGCCGGGTGGGCGACCTCAGGAGCTCCCGACCCCGGCGGGGTCGCATAAACGCGAAATCTTCAAGTTGACGATAAACTTACAAACCTTACAGGTTTTATCCATCAACAGAGGGGATTTGATAAGCACAAATTGATAGCCTTAAATTAAGACTTTAAGATATTTCTTCTTCTGTGTTTATTGAAGCGTCCGTCGGTAATTCGGCGGATTCTTTTTTTGTATCCTGCACAAAGAATTTGTGCTGTCCGATGATGATGATGGCTACGCCGATGGTAATACAGGCATCGGCAAAATTC
>JBILTS010000109.1:0-7285 GCA_044371405.1 Bacteroidia bacterium | reverse complement strand
ATAATGGACCCGGCACACGTCCTTCATTAAGCACCAACATCCTGTCAGAACCACCCTACAAGCCCATTTGGGGACGTGCAGCCAATGATGGAGATACCATCCACTTCATCTGCAGTTACACCGATTCGGCTCAGCCAGGCGAAAAGCGTGCTCCGAACAGAAAAGGCATCTTTGCTCCCATGGTATATAGCCGCAGCATCAATGCCGGCACTACCTGGGATATTCAGCATCAGATGATGCCCGATTATGACAGTACCCTCACCAATAATGGTGGTTCGGATCAATACGCCATTGATGCCAAAGGAACAACAGTTGCTATCGTAAATGCAGATAAATTTCAAGGTGTTATCCTTTGGAAATCTACCGATGCCGGTGCAACCTTCCAGCGTATTATTGTAGATACATTCAAGTATGCACCATACACAGCTAAAAAACTCATGCTCGATACTCCGTTTACCAATGACGGAACTTGTGATGTAATCATAGATAACAATGGCAAGGTTCACGTATTTTGGGGTATTGCCCGAGTTGGAGATGATGATACTACCGATGAGTTCTACACTGATTTTTTTGCAGCTCAGGGTATTGGATACTGGAATGAAACCATTGGTGTGGGTCAGGCCATTGTAGATCCGGGTGCTTTCGACAGAGATGGCAGCGGCACAATTGCATTGGATGCGGCCACTTTCTTCGGATTGCAAAATGGTAATTTACCAACTCCTTCAGGAAGTGCCACTCCACTATCTCATTGTTCCAGATTAACAAACACCAATCCTATGCGTCAACCCAATGCTGCCATTGATGACAACGGAAACATCTACTGTGTGTTTTCGGTTCCCATTGAAGGTGATGTATATGACCTGGGAGGCAATTATCGCGATATCGCCGTGGTAAGCAGCACCGATGGTGGTCTCAACTGGAGTGCTCCTCAGGATCTTACCCAGGTGCTTACCCGTGAAGAAGATTTCCCCAGCGTTGCCCGCAGGGCAAATGGTTTCCTTCACCTGATGTGGCAGCAGGATGCAATCCCCGGTAACAACCTGAGCAATAACAATGCAAATGCACAAAACCATCCGGTAGTTCTCAATGATATCATGTATCAGGCAATCCCTGTAGGAGATATTTTGAATAACAAAATTGGTATGATTTGGGGTGTGAACGTTGATAAACCCAATACCGGCGAGGTTATGTTGGTAAATCAGAATTTCCCCAATCCTTTCTCCGGCGTTTCTAATGTGCTGGTATGGATGAGCGCCCCTGGCGACATCAAGCTGGAAGTTCGCAACACTGCAGGTATGCTGGTTCACAGCAATACTTTCTCTGGTCTGAACCGCGGAAACCACATTCTGCCGATCGATGCCAACGGCCTTTCAGCCGGTGTTTATACCTACAGTTTAACCAGCGGTGGCAGCAAAGTTAGCCGCACCATGATGGTTCATTAATTTTAAATTCAATAACGTAGAAAAGGCCTTCTGTGTAAGGCCTTTTTTATTGCCTAAATTTGCACTTATGTTCAAAACAGGTTACTTCTATCACTTTCTCACAGCAGCCCTGTTTATGGGTATGGGTTTTTATCTCTTGCTCATTAATCCTTCCATGCTCGATTCAAAAGGCATCAATCCTTTATGGTTTGGTGGCATCTTAATCGTTTGGGGTATCTTCCGTGGAATAAATGGTTACCTGATGTGGCAGCGTAAAAGTAGGGGCGGAAATGAGAAGTAGCATTTTGCTTTGGTTATGCATGCTTTTATCCGCCTGCTCCAATTTTGATTATCAAGGCGAGGGTAAAGATGTGCCTACTGCCGGTAAAGTAAATATATGGGCTGATTTTGCCGATTCGCTGATGCTCTCTCAAATGAAAGAGGTGTTTGAATCAAAATACACCAAATCCACACTTCGTTTTACTTTTGCTTCTGAAACCGATATTTTAAAGGCCGTTAATAGTGGAGTTTGTCGGGTTTGTGTGCTGCACCGCGATTTTTTTCCCCATGAGAAGGATGCCTTGGAAAACAGAAACTTTAAGGTTCGTAGCGTGAAATTTGCCAAATCATCCATTGCCGTGGTGGCAAATAAAAATATACCGTTCGATTTTCTGCATGAAAAGAATCTGGTTGATTATCTCATGAATCGTAATCCGTCTAATCAATTTCAATTAGTATTCGATAAATTGGGTGGTAATAATTTCATGTATTTCTACCGACGTTATCAGCTCAAAGAAAAGCCATCGTCAGGTATAATTTCAATGCCGGGCCCTTATGCCGTAATGGATTGGGTAGCCAAACATCCCGGTTCCCTTGGATTTGTAGGAATCAATACCCTTTCTGATCAGTCAGATACAATGGCCATGCATTATCAGCGTAAGGTAAAAATATTGAGGTTGATTACAGATTCAACAGAAGCGTCTTACCCATTCCAATCGCAGATTTACACCAGGCGATATCCTTTTATTCAGGATGTGTTTATCCATGATCTTCAGGGTTACTCGGGTTTAGGGGCCGGATTTGCGGCCTGGATATGCTCACAGCCCGGTCAAATATTGGTTAAGAAAAGTGGTTTATTGCCCTGTTTTGATGCAGGAAGAACCATAGAAGTTGACACAGAATGATAAATTTGGATTAATTTTTGATTTAGTGTATGTAAAGCGTTCAACTTATATTTTTTTTGCAATGAAAATGAAAACACTGTTATTCACACTGGCCACTTCAGGCGTATGTCTGTTGCAGGCCCAAACCATTGATCAGGGAAGAAGGCAAACCCGCAATGAACAGTATGAAGATGCTGCCAAAACCTTTGAGTCAATGATTGCCAAGAAGCCCAAAGTAGGTGAACCTTATTACTGGGCCGGTATCAATTTGCTGGAATCCGGTGATACGGCTTCAGCCAAAGCCATGTTTGAAAAAGGCCTGCAGATGATGCCTAAATACACCATCAATAATATCGGACTAGGGCATCTGGCACTAAGAACCGGAAATATCGCAGAGGCCGATAATCAGTTTGCCATGGCTAAAAAAGCCGGTAAAAAATTAATGCCCATTGTTAACAGAGAAATTGGCAGGGCCTATCTGATGGTTCCGCATGGTACCCCGTCAAATTTAAAGATGTATGCAGATAAAGCAGCTGCCAGTCTCAAAATGGCATCAGAAACCGACTATGAAGCTCAGTTGTTGCTTGGTGATGCTTATCTTGTCATACACAAAGGCGATGCTTCCTTATCCATAGAACAATATACCGTTTCCGGCTACATGAATGAGAATGATCCCCGCTCTAAACTAAGACAAGGAATGGTTTATCAGCGTGTGGGAAACTATGATGTGGCCATGAATCAGGTGAATGATGCGCTTCGTATTGATAATGATTTTGCCCCGGCATACAGGCAAAAAGCCGATATCTTCAATTTGATGAAGAAGCGAGACAGCACCGTTTTCTACTACAAGGAATATCTGAAAAGAAATAACAACATTTCCGCTCGTAAAATGTATGCACAGGCCCTGTTTCTGGCCAACGATTACGACGAAGCTATTGCGGAAGCCAAAAGCATACTCGACTTACAGGAAAAATCAGGGGCCAGGCAGTTTACCAACCTTTACGGGGTAATTGCCTATTCGTATGCTCAAAAAAACGATACATCCAGGGCAATCAACCAAACAGGACTGGATTATTTTGAACTTTATGAGGCCAAACATGTAAAAAACCTAAATCGCCCGCTGTCACTGCAGGAAAAGTTCATCAAGGCAAATCTACTTGGCCGTCTTGGACAAAGCGATGTAGCGTATGATATTCATATCAGCGTAATCAGCGACACAGCGCGTTGCCCTGCCATATGGTATCAGCAACTGCAGGATTTTTACACCGGCAGAAAACAATGGGATAGAGCAGCTACCATTATTGAATGGAAAAAGGTTAAGAACAACGGACTCGAAAATAAAGACCTTTTTTACCTTGGTAATGCCCAGCTCAATGCAGGACAGTATGAAAAGGCAATTAACAGCTATTCGGAACTCGTACGAAAGGACACCACCTCTGTTCAGGCTTATTACAAAATAGCTGTAGCTTATGATCAGCTGGATCCTTCCGACTCGCTTACCAAAGCAACCGATGCATACCTGGTGTGGATGAGCAGACTGAATGCTGAACAAAAGGTTAAATATAAGCAAACAATGCTGATGGCCTTCAACCGCATGCAAACCACTGCCCGTGGCAGAAAACAATGGGATAAATGTTCGGAATATCTCGGAAAAATGATTGAACTGGCACCTGAAGATGAAAACATTAAAAAAGACAAGGATGCCGTTGATAATTACATCAAAAAACAGGCAGCCCGTCAGCAAAAGAAGCCATCAGCTTCAGGCACCAAGCCATAATTCATAAAATAGCCATATTTTTGAAGCCTGCCGTATATGGCGGGCTTTTTTTATTAAATTTGATAATCATTGTCTAACCTGAAAATTTATATTCTTTCCGTTTTTTTTGGGGGACTGTCGGTTATTGTATCTGCTCAGACAACGAATCTATTGGTTCGAATAAAACCTGAAAAACTTACAAGCATTGCTTCAGGACTGACTAAAGTAACAACCCTGACTCCTGTAGATAAAGAATACGGCCTGTATCGCTGCATTATTGCTACAGAAAAACTCACACCGGCTTTGATCCGTGAAATCAATGCCACGGATGGAGTGCTGGCATTGCAGAAGTGCAGGCCGGTAAGCAGGAGAAAACAGCCCAATGATCCGTTATACCCTGCACAGAATTATTTAACTACCATTCGTGCCCCGTGGTTTTGGGATAGAAATACCGGTGGTGTGAACAGGAGAGGAGATACGCTTGTAGTGGGAATGATAGATGACGGCATGGATACCGCACATCCGGATCTTAAGCCCAACATGTGGTTCAATAACAATGAAATTCCATGGAATGGATTAGATGATGATGCAAATGGTTATGTGGATGATTACCGGGGCTGGAATGGGGGCGATTCAAACAATAGAACATTTACAACCCAAAGTATCTTTGCGCATGGCACTGCAGTAGCAGGTATTATTGGGGCTGCAGGTAATAATGCAAAAGGAGTTTCAGGTATTAACTGGCATGTAAAACTGATGCCGCTGCTTTGTTATCCGATTAATGGTGTAAACGGAGATTTGGGGGTAATCCGCAGCATGCTGTATGCTTTGCGAATGAAAAAGTTGTATATGTCAACAGGTGGGAAGAAAGGAGCTTTTATCATGGCTGTGAATACCTCGGTTGGTATAGACGGGGCTTTCCCAAACGAAGAGCCCATCTGGTGCAGCTTGTATGATTCACTTGGACATGCGGGCATATTAAGTAGCATTGCCACCACAAACAGCAATGTGGACGTAGGTATTGCTGGCGATATTCCCAGTTTGTGCCCCAGCCCTTTCACCATTGTAGTTAACAATACTGATGCCAATGATAACCGAATGGGATCCGGTTATAACAAAGAATTTGTGGATATGGCTGCCCCGGGGCAGGGTGTTTTTACCACGCAGTTGAATTCATTTATCGGTCCAAACGGTCCTTATTCAAGCGTTAGCGGTACTTCCTTTGCCGCTCCACAGGTGAGTGCGGCCGCCGCTTTGCTTTGTGCAGAGGTTTGCGATTCATTCTGGGCTGTTCATAGAAATCAACCTGATTCTGCAACCAGAATGCTGCGCCGGTGGATTTTGGGAGGTGTGGATGTTGTTCCATCACTGAGCGAAAAATGTGCTACCGAAGGCCGGCTGAATATAGAAAAGGCCAGAACGGAAATGAACGTTTGGTGCACTGCGGTTAACCAGAATTTGAAAATTGCTTCAAAAGTTTATCCCAATCCTGCCTTGCCTGGCCAGGTAATTGTGTGGAATGGCATTCTGCCACAGCTAAATAAGGTAACACTGTATGGTATGGATGGCCGAAAAATGGCCGGCGAAATAATGGCTGTTGCTAATCGAATGCAATTGCCTGAACTGGCCCCGGGGTTTTATGTTTTGCAGGGAATATCCGCAACCGGTATCATTCGAACCCGAATCTTTGTTTCTGAAGCCGCTAGGTAACGGGTTTGAATGCCTCAAACGCATTGTGGCAGTTTTTGCAGTAATGCATGCTGCGGCAAAGTGTGGGTCCAAACGGCGTTTGCATGGTCGTATTTCGACTATCGCATAGCGGACAGGCAATATCACTCAATACATCCAGCTCAATGTAACCTGCGTGCTTAGGCGGGGGTGCCAGGCCATGTTTTTTTAAGGCAACCAAGCCTTTTTCCGAAATCATGTTGCTGTTCCAGGCAACCTCAAAACTGGTGCTCACCTTAGGGTTGTCAAAACCGGATGTTTTGAGTTTATCATGCACCAGTTGTTCCATGATACGCAGTGCTGGACAACCTGAAAATGTAGGTGTTAGTTTGACATGAGGATTGTTGTTCTCCCACTCCACACCTGTCACAATGCCCAAATCTACCAATGAAATGGTAGGAATCTCCGGATCCATCACGGTTTCCAGAAGGTCATAAATTTCAGTGGTGCGCTTATCCATTTGTCAATTACCAGTCTGCACCGGGATCGATTTGGAATACTTCGCTCATTTCATTGAGCAAGGGTTGCAAGTGTTCGGTATGAAAGCCTTTTCTGCCACCCAGTGCAGGGGTTACATCATCAGCATCAGGCAATGTGTATCCATGCTTTTGAAGTTCATTTGTTACCTTTTCAAGCCACTGGTTTTTCAAAACAGCTTCACCTTCAAAAATGCCGGCTTCTTTCAGCTCGGCTTCGTAATCGCCCTCTTCAAAAATGCCCAATGCAAGCGGGAATGCGACATTGATGGCAGATTGCATGCGCGCTTTGCTTTCTTCCGTTCCCTGACTCAGTTGTTTCATCCACACATCGGCATGCATGGTGTGATATTTAATTTCGCCTCTGAATTTCCTCGAAATCATAGATAAACCTTCAAAGGAAGAATTTTCCAGCATCGCGAATCGAATGGCGTCTGCATGGTCAAAGAAGAAATGTCGGGCCAAACTGAAATCATATTCGCCAATAGGCATTTCTACCAAATGACAGTTATGAAACTGATTGTCATTGCGGGTAAAGGCAACAATATCCGGCTCGTTTTCACCCAGTTCATGAAGCAACTCAAAAAGGGCGAGGCTTTGGCCAATTTTATCCTGGGCCATGCTGCTAAATGCAATATCTTCTTCAAGAACGGGTCCCAGACCGGTCCATTCGCTGTTTCTATGACCAATAATGAGCAGGTCGTCTGCCATTTTATAGAGCAATTCTCTTAGCCCTTCAAC
>JBILTS010000018.1:0-24769 GCA_044371405.1 Bacteroidia bacterium | reverse complement strand
GGCTGTCATGGCCACCCCAAAAAAGATGCTGAAAACAACCAGTTGCAGAATTTCATTGGTAGCCATCGCCTCAATTACACTTTTTGGAAAAACATGCTCTATAAAGCCCTGCAGACTAAAACCTTTACTATTATTCAGAAAATCTTTGGCACCGGCTACATCACCTTCGCCCAAATTAACCCCGACTCCAGGTTTGAAAACATTGACAAGCACCAATCCCAGCAACAAACTCACCAAACTGGCGCTCACAAACCATAGCATACTTTTACCACCTACTCGTCCAACTGCTTTTAAATCGCCCATTTTGGCAATGCCTGCTACCAGGGTGCTAAATACCAGGGGGGCTATAATCATTTGTACCAAACGCAGAAAAATGGTGGTGAGCAGTTTCATGCGTTCTGCAAACAGCAGTGCGTTGGGTTTGGTGCTACTGAGGTAAATCCATTCGCCAAGGGCAATGCCAATCAGCATGCCGGCAATGATGAGAACGGTTAATTGATGTCGTTTGGCAATCATGCAAAATTCGTGTTTGCAATAATACTCACTTTGCCCTTCAACCCGGCAGCTTTTTAGTGACAAATCCGTTAGTAGCACACCCTTTTCCATGTAAAACCGCGCCGAATGCCGTATTTTTGACCCAATGATTGTTGTTACCGGAGCTGCGGGATTCATCGGTTCGGCCATGCTGGGGCATTTGCAGGCACTGGGCTACGGTGATTTGGTGGCTGTAGATGATTTTTCCAATCCGAAGAAAAACCCCAATCTCGAAGGGAAGAAACTCAGCCATTGTGTGCACCGAAATGATTTCTTTGCCTGGTTTGAACACCATGCCGACCGCATTCAGTTTGTACATCACATAGGTGCACGTACCGACACCGCCGAATTTGGGGAAGATGTTCTGAATCAGCTGAACCTGGACTACAGCAAACGGGTGTGGGAATTATGTGTGAAGCACTCCGTTCCGCTTATTTATGCAAGCAGCGCTGCCACCTATGGCGGAGGTGAACATGGATTCTCTGACGATTCGGGGCAACTGGAAAAACTACAGCCCTTGAATCCCTATGGACTCAGCAAACACAAGTTTGATCTCTGGGTAATGCAGCAGGAGCGCACGCCGCCGTTCTGGGCCGGATTTAAGTTTTTTAATGTTTTTGGTCCAAACGAATATCACAAAAATCGCATGGCAAGCGTTGTTTTTCATGCATACCAACAGATCAGTCAGACAGGAAAGGTAACATTATTCCGAAGCCACAAACCTGAATATGAGAATGGTA
This sequence comes from Bacteroidia bacterium, assembly GCA_044371405.1. Taxonomy (GTDB): domain Bacteria; phylum Bacteroidota; class Bacteroidia; order NS11-12g; family UBA955; genus RGEC01. The sequence goes on along the minus strand of JBILTS010000018.1, from coordinate 23,495 downwards.
AGCAACAGCGTGATTTTATTTATGTGAAAGATGTGTTGAAAGTGCTGACTTTTTTCATGGAGGAACGTAAAAACGGCGGATTATACAATTTGGGAACAGGTACTGCCAGAACTTTTCAGGATTTGGTGATGCCTATTTTTCTAGCATTCAATCATCCCCCTAGGATCAATTATGTTGATATTCCTGAAGACATTCGTGAAAAATACCAGTATTACACATGTGCCGATATGGACAGATTGCTGCAGGCGGGGTATGATCAAGGTTTTTATGACCTGGAAGACGCTGTTTTTGATTATCTTGGCAAATATCTGATGCCTGGAAATTATATGTAAAAACTATGGCAAACTGGTTTCGCAAACCCGGACTGATATGGATAATCGCAGGATTATTGCTAACGGCTTCCGGTTATGTATTGATGTTGCGCAATCAGAATCTGGGTCCCGAGGCCGCTTTGCAAAAGGAATCGGCAAGGATTTCTTCTGTGCTGCAGGAAGCCCGTGACTTGGTTCGCAATGACTGGACCTTTGCGGCCAATCCCAAAGACATAGATGAGCGAGGCGAAACAGCCCTGAAATTCAAAAGAGCAGGTGTTGAAATTTTCGTTTTTCGCGGCAGCAGCCCGGTTTATTGGACTTCTAATAGCTACAATCTTCAGCCCAAGGGGAGTACCGGCATTGAAATACAAAAACACTATGGCAGATACCTTGCTGTCTGGAATATTCACACCGATACCCTGGATTATGTCTTTGCCAGAGATCTGATAAGAAACCCTGAATTGAAGGCCCTTGGAACATCCATGCTGGCCGAAGAAAAAGACAATAAATTTTCCTTATCTGCAAACCCCATTGACAATAGTATACCGGTAGAAATTGCCGCCATGCCCTTGTTTTATCTGGTTATTGATGAATTTAAACCGGGAATACCATTTGATATTATGGCAGGACTGGGTTTGCTCATCATGAGTTTTGGATGGGCCGGTATTGCAACACGCCGTAAGTGGTATCTGCTTAAATTGCCCGTAAACCTCGTCTTTTGGCTATGCATAGCCATTTTACATCAGCAGGGCTTGATTTTTTGGAATCTTTCTGCCACTGCACTGTTTGCTCCAGAGGTATATGCCTCATCTTATTACTTTCCCAATTTGGGGGTGCTGCTGTTTTTAAGTATATGGGGATATTATTTTATTTCCTGGCTCAATGAATTGACAGCGCATTTTTCAGGCCGACTGCCTAACTGGCTGAAATTGCTATTGCTGGTCGTAACTTTATATTCTTTTTATGGTTATTCGTTGTTTGTACTAACGGAAACAGCAAAACTGGTAAGAGACAGTTCGGTAAATTTTAACTTTCACGATATACACCTGGTGAATTTGTTTTCTCTGCTGGGTTTATCGGCCATCGTTATTTGGTATATCATTCTTTTTAGGTTGTTGCAACAGTTGAAACTGCTGGAAGCTTTTTTCAGCATAACCATCAGAAGGTGGATGGCAGCTGCCTCGTTTGCCTTTTTTTATGCCTGGGTTTTATATACACAACCCATTTGGATTGCCATATTTTTTCCGGTGGTGGTGGCTGGTCTGCTGCTTTATGAGCTTATCTTCAGAAATCACAAAGAATGGATTAGGGTTGGACTAAAAATTGTGATTCCCAGTTTGGTTACCGGGCTTATTTTTAACCGACAGATTGCCATTAAAGAGCTTGAAGTACGGGAAATTCTGGCTGCAAAACTACTGCTTCAAAACGAAAAGGAGCCGTATAATCTGCTTGTTTCTACCGAACAAAAACTACTCTATGACAAGGGTGTGGTAGATTACTACACTTGCACCGACGAAACTAAAAATGAGTTTGAAAAACGCCTTCGTCAGTTGTACTTTTCTGAGTACAGCGAAGATTTTGAAATACTTGTATTTGATTATAATGCCGCAGGCCGCGGATACCGGGAACAGAATCCTTTTGACTATGCAACCATAAATTCCCTGTTCTTCAGCAGCGTCTGCAAACCCATCACCACCCGTTTTGCACTGGTTAATGAACGGAAGCTTAAAGGCAGTTATCTGGGACGTTTTGATGTGGGAGACAAGGGAATTTACCTGGGCACCTATTTTGTGTTGCTAAAACCCCGCATTTCGGCCACACAGGGCCGCCTTGCAGATATGTTCAATAAATCTCCGCTGGAGGGTCTGTTTACCGAAAATGGCTATAGTTATGCCATTTACACCAAAAATAAACTGGGCAGAAGATATGGGCAGTTTAACTATGCCGTTACATTCCCGCAGTGGGGTAAGGATACGTTGCTTACCGATGGTGGCTTTAGCCATCTTACCTATTCCGACGAGCTAGGCAATGAAATCATCATCAGCAAACCCTCCGGTTCGATCCTGGAATCCCTTTCCGGATTTACGGTGCTTGGAATTGCCGGGTTGTTTATTACACTGCTTTATTACGTGGTTATACTGCTGCGGCAGTTTGTTTTAAGTCTTCAAACAGCAACGGTTTCCCGACTCAGGGTGCTAAATATGCTCAAAAACCGCATGCCGTTCACCTCAGGGAAAGAACTCTTTCTGAGCTCAAAACTGCAGGTATATGTTACGCTTGTGGTATTTATAACCTTCGTGGTGGTGCTGTTTGTAACCATCAATTATTTTAGAAGCAATTACACCCTTAGGCAGAAAGAAACACTGTGGAATAAAACATCTGAAATTGCCAACGCCATTGGAACGCAGGCCAGTCTTGAGGCCTTGTTTAACAATTTTCAAACCGGATTAATTTACGATTTAAGCAGTTATTACAATACAGATATCAATCTTTATGATGCCCGCGGTAAGCTGCTTATTTCCAGCAATGATAAAATTTACGAACAGGATATTCTGGGGAATTTGATGAACCCCTTGGCATATCGTCAACTTAACAGAGGGAGTTCCGGCTTTGTGGTGGATGAGCAGATTGGAGACTTAACCTACATTTCCGCATATTATACCATTTTAGATAACGACCTAAACATTAAGGGGTATTTGAATTTGCCTTACTTTTCAAACAGAAAAGACCTGTACCGCGAGATTTCCAATTATGCGGTAACTATCATCAATCTGTTTGCCCTTGTCTTTGCCCTGGCAGCACTGGTTGCCTACATTATTGCAAGGCGTATAACCGGTCCGCTAAATTTAATCAGGCAGCAAATGGGACTGGTGAAACTGGGGCTGCCAAATTCACCGATTGAATGGCAGCACAACGATGAAATTGGGTTGCTGATTTCTCAGTACAATAAAATGATTCTGGAACTGGAGGAGAGTTCTGCAAGGTTAGCCGAAGGCGAAAGACAGGGTGCGTGGAAAGAGATGGCCAAACAGGTTGCTCATGAAATCAAAAACCCACTTACCCCCATGAAACTGAGTCTTCAGCATTTGCAGTATGCCATTCAGCGCAAAGATGAACAACTGGAGGAAAAAATAAAAAAAACCACTGAATTGCTTATCACCCAGATAGATTCTTTGTCTGCAATGGCGGAAGAGTTTTCATCCTTTGCCAAAATGCCCGAACCCAGAATGGAAAAGACCGATTTGTCTGTGGTGCTGGATTCTGTAATACATCTTTTCGAGAAGGAAGAAAACGTGGTTTTTGATGTAGTATCCTTACCGCAGGAAACTTATGTGATGGCCGATCAGCACCAACTTGGAAGGGTTTTTACCAATATCCTAAAAAACGCTGTGCAAGCCATCCCCGAGGATTGCAAAGGATTAATTCGTATTCGCGCAAACACAACAGATTCTCGAGTAGTTATATCAATTGAAGATAATGGGTCCGGTATTCCTGAAACCTTGCGCAAGCAAATTTTCAGTCCGAATTTCAGTACGAAAAACAGTGGAATGGGGTTGGGGCTGGCTATCAGTAAACGTATTGTGGAATTGTTTGGTGGCAACATTGATTTTCAGAGTGTGGAAGGGAAGGGAACCACGTTTTTTGTACAATTGCCTCTCATGGAAACAACCTAATGCGTGAGATACACCGGTGTAATAAAGCGTTTTTTGTTGGTTTGGGTATTGCTGATCTGCTGCCTGAACATTATGGCCCAGCAGCGCAATAAAAGTATAACACCCGCTGATACACTGGTTTTTATTGATTCCGGATATGTGATTCCTGCTTCTGTTAGCATCCTTTGTGCCGATTCGCTGCTCAAAGAAGGAATAGATTACCGCTGGCTTAAAAATCACCAATCCCTGCTACTGTCTGGTATTTGGCTGAATAAACCATTAAAAATCACTTACCAGGCGGTAAGTCCCGGTTTTTTCAAATTGCGCAGGGTATATCCAATGATAACAGAAGTTAACCCCAATGGGATTCAGCTGGAGAAAATACCACAGGAAATATCGGAGGATGTTGCTTCCGGATTGGTGACCGACGGGGTGTTGCTTCGTGGGATATCTTTCGGCAATGCCCAGGATTTGGTATTGAATTCCTCGCTGAACCTTCGAATGAGCGGAAAAATAAACAACAACCTCAATATTGAAGGCGCCCTCACAGATCAGGAATATCCTTTTCAGCCCGAGGGCACCAGCAGCAGTATTCAGGATTTTGACCGCATTTATGTTAAGGCACAAACCGCCAGCACAACTATAACACTCGGGGATTATGCCTTCAACGGCCTGAACCAGGCATGGTTTTCAAAATTTGCAAAGAAAAACCGGGGTATTCAGTTGCAATGGGGCGATACCGTAAAAGAATGGAGTATTCGTGCAGAAGGCAACGCGGCATTGGCCAGGGGGCGTTTTGCCAGAAATGAACTTGAGGGTCAGGAGGGATTACAGGGCCCCTATCGGCTTACGGGATCTCGAAATGAAAATTTTATTATTGTGGTTTCCGGAACTGAGGTTGTTTACTTGGACGGAAAACGGCTGGAGCGGGGTTATCAGGCAGACTATACCATTGATTATAACCTGGGCGAAATTACCTTTACCCCAAGGCATCTTATCGCCCGAAATTCCCGTATTGTGGTTGAATTTCAATACACGGATCGCTTTTATACCAGAATGCTGGGCGCAACGCACTTCTCCGCAGAAAAAAGAAAACTCACATTCTATGGTTCCGTCTTTCGTGAAGGTGATTTGCCCAACCAGCCATTGCAACAGGATTTATCGCTATTTGACAGTACCCGAATGCTGGATGCCCGGCAAATTATGGCAAACGCAGGAGATGATCCTTCAGCCGCCAGCATGAATGGCGCTTTCAGGCAAACGGAATTCAATCCTGCAGCCCCGAATTACATAAAAAAAGACAGCGCCGGTTTTACCTTTTATACCCATAAGTCCGCCCCGGATTCCGGAGAAGTTTATTACCGCCTCAACTTTGCCTATGTAGGCCCGGGAAAAGGTAATTACCGTCTATCTGCCACCACGGCCAATGGAAAAACTTATCGTTTTGTCGCTCCACTCGGTATTGTGCTGCAAGGCGATTATGAGCCGGTGCAGGTGTTGCATACGCCCAATAAAACCAGTTTAAGCGAATGGGGTATGATCTGGAAATTTAGTCCGGGTAATCAGATTAAAATCAGCAATGCATTCTCACTGCAAGACAACAATCTTTTTTCATCACTGGATGATGCCGATAACCGCGGAAGGGCACTGGGTTTTGAGTGGAAGCAGAACAATGTTTTAAAACCAAACGGCAGGGATACGGCGGGGAAGTGGCTCCTTCGCAATGAATTGAAATCAGAGTGGACATCAACGCGTTTCAACACGGTGGAAAGATTCAGGGATGTGGAATTCGGACGTTTATGGAACCGGCAGCTCTTTAACCCGCAGGGTGGCAGTGAACCCTCGGGCAGCCGCTATGTTTTGCATAATTGCTATTTTGGGAACCGCTATTTAGAAACGGAGAACCGCTGGGGCGTGAACCGATTTGGTGCCAATCTCTCCCGTTTTGTTTCAGCACGAGTCAAGGCCGAAAAATGGGGTTGGTATGCAGAGCCCGCTGCCGAAGTTTCAAATGCAAAACTGGGTGGCTTCAGCAATGATTTTAACCTGTTAAAATTGCAGGCCGGCTATCGCAAAAAAATACTGAGCGCGGGTGTTGAACATATTATCGAAAACAGCGTGTTTAAGCAAGATACCAATGCAGTCTACCTTAACAACTCTTACCAATTTGAAGAAACGCGGCTAAGGATGGAACTGAAGAAAGGAAAATATGCCTTCTCTGTTATTGGATCAGAACGTACCAATTCGCTGGCCGTGAACGATGGTTTTGTGAAAGCATCAAAATGGCAGTCAGCCGGCAGCGATTTGTTCATCACCGGTAAAAAAGCTGCGTTTCTAAAAGCAGGATGGCAATATCGTTCCATGCATTTGCTGGATAGTGCCTTTGCGGGCCAGTTTGCCGATGAGAAACACACCTCTGCACGCGTGGAATGGTCGTTTCCTGCACTTACCAAAAATTTGTCAGGAAACTTGTTTTATCAGACCCTTTCGGCACGTGAACAGCAGCGGCAGTTTGCATATTTTGAGGTGCCCGCCGGACAGGGCTTTTATACATGGATTGATTTCAACGAAAACAAAGTGCAGGAAGTGAGTGAGTTTGTAGAAACTCCCTTTCGTGATCAGGCGAGATTTGTGCGTCTGCTGCTGCCCACTGGCACATTCATCCGTGCCCAATCGGTAGAATGGAACGGCAACTTGAATTACCGCCTTAAAAACAAAAAAGAAACAGTGTTTTTTAGCAACCGGCTTGGCTGGAACTATCTGGGGCGTAACACAGCACTTACAACTATAAACAGGTATTTGCCATTTACAGATAAACTGGGGTCGGATGATATCATAGCCGCTAATGCCATGCTGCGAAATCAGGCGGAAATTGAAGGTAGCAAATGGTCGGTACAATACACAACGTTGCTGCGGGGCAATAAGAATTTTTTTGGGCAGGGGCCTGAACTTCGCACCACCACGGCACACACCCTTTTTCATCGCCGTGATATTGGGGCTGCCTGGCAATTTCGACTTACAACAGATTTGAAAGAACATGAAAACCAATCTTCGGTTCAACCGGCCAATAATTTTTCATACAACAGTATGGGTGCCGAACCGCAGGTGCTGTGGCAGCTGAATACCCGCATGCGTATTGCTTTATCCGGTAAAATAGAATGGGCAGACTCTGCCGGTGGTAAACGTTTGGCCGACCGGCGTGAATTTACGGCCTCAATTACCCGCAGTTTGGGTAGCTCCGGTATGCTTGATGTGCGTTTTTCCCGAATTGATTTTCTTTATAATGCAGAACCAAATACGGCCCTGGCTTTCGATGTAATGCAAGGTTTTACGCCCGGAAAAAACTATCGGGTAAATGCAGAAATACGCATGTCAGCAGCCAATAATGTGCAGGTTCTATTGAATTACGAGGCCCGAAAAACAGGCAGCACAGGAATCATACACATTGGCAGGGCAGAGGCCCGCTATTTATTCTGAGGACTGATGAAGTCCAGGTTTTTTCTAATTTTTTCAAAACCGGCACGGGTAACCGCAGAATGTCCAAAGAGCTTTCCAAAGGTAATTTCATCCATCTTAGACCACATATCGCCATTCCAGTCTATCCACGTTCCGGGCTCAAAACGTGTTTCTGTATTCGGGGTAGAGAAGTGGTTCCATGGACATACGTCCTGGCAGATGTCGCAACCAAAAAAATACCCTTCCATGTTGGATTGAAATGCTTCAGGTATGTCGTTTTTTCGTTCAATGGTGAGGTATGAAATGCATTTTGAGGCATCAATCACACCATCCTGCACAATGGCCTGGGTTGGACACGCGTCTACGCAGGCCGTGCATGTGCCACAATGGCTTGTGGAGGGTTTATCGGGCTCCGGTTCCAAATCGCTGATGAGGGTGGCAATGAAGAAATAAGAGCCCACTCCTTTTCTTAAAAGCAGACTGTTTTTACCCAGCCAGCCCAGTCCTGACAAAGCAGCCCATTGTCTTTCCATTACCGGGGCGCTATCAACAAAAATTCGACCTTCAAGTGGACCGGTTGTTTTTTGCAATTCCGCCACCAGGTCATACAATTTATCTTTGATAACCCGGTGATAATCTTCGCCCCAGGCATACTTGGCCAGCTTGGGAGCATCCGGGTTTTGTTGGCGGTCAGGAAAGTAGTTGTACAAAAAACAAATTACGCTTTTGGCACCAGGTACCAGCAGGGTTGGGTCCAGGCGTTTTTCAAAATGGTTTTCCATGTATTGCATGGTACCTTGGTAGCCCTTATCCAGCCATGTTTTAAGGTTTTGTTCCTCTTCCGTTAGTTTTCGGGCAGCGGCCACACCTACGGCTATAAAACCATATTTTTCAGATAATGACTGCAGGTGGGATTTCAGGGCGCTGCCTTGCAACATGCAGTTACTTTTTCAATTTATCGGCAAAGAGCTTGCGGAACTTCGCAGCTTTTTCTCCCACAACAGCTACGCAGTAGGGTTGGTTTGGGTTATTGGTGTAATAGTCCTGATGGTATTCTTCTGCGGGATAATAACATTCAAGAGGTACAATTTCTGTTACGATAGGATCGCTCCACAACTGTGCTTCTTCGGCTGCCTCGCGGCTTTTCAGGGCTATTTCCTTTTGTGCCTCAGTTCGGTAGTATATACCGCTTCTGTATTGTGTGCCGATGTCATTACCCTGACGATTGAGTGTGGTGGGATCATGAATCCGCCAAAAGACCGTCAAAATTTCGGCATAGTTGGTTTTGTTGGTGTCAAAAACAAGTTTGGTTACTTCTGCATGTCCGGTAAATCCCGAGCATACTTCCTTGTAAGTTGGATTTTTAATCTGTCCGTTTGCATAACCACATTCTATGCTTTCTATTCCTTCCATTTGCCGGAAAACGGCATCAAGGCACCAGAAGCATCCGCCGGCCAGAATGGCAGTGTCAGTATTCATATTTTCTTGTTTTTTCGATAAATTTTTCGTATCTTTATGATTGGATTGTTTGCTGGCACACCCTGCCATCATTATCAAACCTATCCAAACCCAAATTTGTTTAGCGTGCATGTAATCTTGTGTTTATGTATGCAACTCCTGTGCCTATTATCGCACCTGCCAGCACATCGGTAGGGAAGTGTTTACCTGCCTTAATTCTTAATAAACCTGTACCGATACTTAGTGCCGATAAACCCAATGTGATCGCAGGCCTTCGATCTTTCACCGGTAATGTTCTGTCGTGGAAGTAATGGCTGGCAGCCATGCAGGCGGTTAATGAAGTATGTCCGCTAAAAAAGCTATAGGCATCATCTTTTTTACCAGGTCTAAATCCTTTTTCACTCGCATAAGGCCTTGCCCTGGAGGCAAATATTTTGGTGGTTTGGGTGATGTTATATGTCAGCCATAAATTCTGCAGCAGCAGCATCCCGCTTGTGTTTCTGTTTGAAGGACTATTTTGTGAGAGACCATAGAGGGTCAGCAGCCCTGCCGATACGAAGGTGATATCTGAAGCACGGGCAAATTTTGGGCTAAAATACAGGGGCGCCGTTTTGTCAATTCCGCTAATTTTCCAGTATCTGATATTGCTGATGGCTTTGTCAGACTCAAGTTTAAGGTTAATAAGACTGTGAGCTGCAAGCCCTGCCAGTATGCCGGTTTCTCTGCCTTTTTGCAAGGTTATGGACGGCTGTGCTGTTAAAGAATTGAAATGTAGAATCAATCCAAATAAAGAAATGAAAGGCAATACAGACCTGATTTTTAGCGATTCAAGACGAAATGTGGAGAAACGGAGTTTCAAAGCGTAAACAATTAAAGGTAATTTTGTGACCTCAAATTTAGCGTATAAAAGCTATGAATAATACGGAAATCATTTCTCAAATAAAAACAGCCGCTGCTGCTGTCTATGAAAACCTAACAACAGAAGAACTCGTAAATAAGGCCCTGGAACGCAATGAGGGCAGGCTCACAAACACCGGAGCCCTGGCAGCCGATACCGGCGAATTTACCGGTCGTAGCCCCAAAGATAAATTTACCGTAAAAGATGGAGCAACTGAAGATTTACTTTGGTGGGGAACCGTTAACCAGCCCTTCGAAAGTGAAAAATTTGACAAGCTGCTAAATAAAGTGGTTAACCACCTGGGAGGAAAAGATATTTTTGTTCGTCATGCTCATGCATGTGCAGATCCTAAATATCGTCTTCACATCCGTGTAGTAACCGAAAGTGCTTATCAAAACCTGTTTGCAAAGCATCTGTTTCTTCGTCCTACCGCTGAGGAAATAGCTACGGCACCCACCGAGTGGCTGATTCTGGCGGCACCGTCATTCCGAGCAAATCCCGCTGAAGACGGAACCCGGCAGCACAATTTTACCATCGTAAATATGTCGCGGAAAATCATCCTGATTGGTGGTTCTGGCTACACCGGTGAAATAAAGAAAGGAATTTTCGGCGTGCTAAATTATGTGCTGCCTCATGAGCATGGTGTATTAAGCATGCACTGCAGTGCAAATATCGGCGTCAAAGGCGATACAGCCGTTTTCTTCGGACTCAGTGGAACCGGAAAAACCACGTTGAGCGCAGATCCCAACCGTAAACTGATTGGTGATGACGAGCACGGCTGGTCAGACAATAACGTATTCAACTTCGAAGGTGGTTGCTATGCCAAATGTGTAAACCTGACGGAAGAAAAAGAACCTCAGATTTGGAACGCTATTAAGCCCGGAGCACTGGTGGAAAACGTTCGTTTCTTCGAGGGAACAAATTCCCCGAATTACGATGATATTTCAGTGACCGAGAATACCCGCGTGGCATATCCCATCGATTATATCGACAATATTGCTGTTCCCAGCGTAGGTGATGCTCCTCAGAATATTTTCTTCCTTACTGCCGATGCTTTTGGTGTATTGCCTCCCATAAGCAAGCTCACCCCAGGGCAGGCCATGTATCAGTTCATCAGCGGATATACGGCTAAAGTGGCTGGCACCGAAGCGGGAGTAACTGAACCACAGGCAACTTTCTCGGCTTGCTTTGGCCAGGTGTTCCTGCCTTTGCACCCAACCAAATATGCTGAAATGCTGGGTAAAAAACTTCACCAGCACGCCAATATCAATGTATGGCTGGTAAATACCGGCTGGACAGGCGGACCTTATGGCGTAGGCAGCCGCATGAAATTGTCCTATACCCGCGCCATGATTACCGCTGCACTGGAAGGTCACCTGGATGGCGTTGGGCTTGAAAACCATCCTGTGTTTGGCTTTGCCATGCCCACTAGCTGTCCCAATGTTCCTGCAGAATTGCTAAATCCCCGCAATACCTGGGAAGATAAGGGAGCTTATGACAAGCAGTGTGAAAAACTCGCTGAATTGTTTAACAGCAACTTCGCAAAGTTTGCAGATGGTGCCAGCGAAGAAATCAAAGCTGCAGCTCCCAAAATGAGCGGTACTGCCTAATTTTTAAATAGATTGAATGTTGAAATGGCGCTTTCGGGCGCCATTTTTCATCAACAAAACTCAGCCGTCCTTATCTTTGCAACCGTTTATGCGCAGCAGCTTAGAGATCAAACAGCAGTTTCTAAATTTTTTGGCTTCCAAAGGTCATCGTATTGTGCCTTCAGCACCCATCGTGGTAAAGGGTGATCCCACCCTCATGTTTACCAACGCGGGGATGAATCAGTTCAAGGATTTTTTCCTCGGCAATGCGGTGGCATCGGAAAAGCGTGTGGCCAACAGCCAGAAATGTTTGCGCGTGAGCGGAAAGCATAATGACCTGGAAGAGGTAGGGCATGATCACTACCACCACACCATGTTTGAGATGCTGGGCAACTGGAGTTTCGGCGATTATTTCAAAACCGATGCCATTGCCTGGGCCTGGGAATTGCTCACAGAGGTATATCAGCTGCCCAAAGAACGTCTGTATGTAACTGTTTTTGAGGGTGACACTGCCAGCAATATTTCCTTCGATCAGGATGCATTTGATACCTGGAAGCAGTTTTTGCCTTCAGATAGAATTATCAATGGCAATAAAAAAGACAACTTCTGGGAAATGGGCGATACCGGCCCTTGTGGTCCCTGCAGCGAAATACATTTCGATATGCGTGATGATGCAGAACGGGAGCGGATTTCAGGGGCAACACTGGTAAATACCGGTGATCCCGAGGTGATTGAAATCTGGAACCTTGTGTTCATGGAATTCAACCGTAAGGCAGACGGAAGTCTTGAAAAACTGCCTGCACAGCACGTGGATACCGGAATGGGATTTGAGCGCCTAACCCGCGTTATACAGGGTAAAAAAAGCAACTACGATACCGATATTTTTAGCTTCATCATCGATGAAACATCCTCAATAGCATTCATTAAGTATGGAGCAGCGGATGCTTCAGATATTGCCTTTCGTGTTATAGCTGATCACATTCGTGCGGTGTCTTTGTGTATTGCCGACGGTCAGCTGCCCTCCAACACCGGCGCAGGTTATGTAGTTCGCCGTATTTTGCGCAGGGCAGTGCGTTATGGTTACAGCTACCTGAACCTTTCAGAACCATTTTTGCATAAGCTGATTCCTTCTTTGGCTGCCTATTTTGCTGCCTCGTTTCCCGAACTGAAGGCACAACAGGATTTTGTTTCGCGGGTGATCAAAGAGGAGGAGGCTTCGTTTTTCCGCACACTCAGCACAGGTCTGGGGTTGCTGAATGATTATTTTGAAACCCACAAAGGGAAGGATGTAAGTGGCAGCACGGCCTTTGAATTGTACGATACATATGGCTTCCCGCTTGATTTGACCGAACTGATTGCCCGTGAGCGCGGTTTAAATACCGATTTGCAGGGATTTCAGGCCGAACTGAACAAGCAAAAGGAGCGGAGCCGCGCCGATGCCAGCAAGGAAACCGGTGACTGGCAGCTGATGATGACCGATGCTGAAGAAAAATTTGTGGGCTATGATGTGCTTGAAACACACACCCACATAAGTCGTTACAGAACGGTGAAAACCAAAGGTAAAGATCAGTTCCAACTGGTACTGAATGTGTCGCCATTTTATGCGGAAAGTGGCGGACAGGTAGGCGATTCGGGTGTTTTAAAAGGATCGAAAGGTGATGTTATCAGCGTGCTGGATACCCAGAAAGAAAACAAACTGCATATCCTCATCTGCGATAAATTACCCCTGCATACGGATGATACGTTTGTGGCAACCGTTGACGGGATGCGCCGCGCTGCCATCAATAACAACCACAGTGCCACCCACCTCATGCATTCCGCATTGAGAGAGGTTCTGGGCAGCCATGTGGCGCAAAAGGGCAGTCTCGTAAATGAGCAGTACCTGCGTTTCGATTTTTCGCACTTTGGCAAAATGAGCGATGAGGAATTGCAAAGGGTTGAGGAGCGTGTAAACGAGAAAATCAGGGAAGGCATTGCCCTGCAGGAACACCGCGACATGCCCATTGATGAGGCAATGAAAATGGGTGCAACCGCCCTGTTTGGAGAAAAATATGGCGATGCAGTGCGTGTCATTGTTTTCGATAAAGAGTACAGTATGGAATTGTGTGGGGGAACCCATGTGGCGAATACGTCGCAAATTGGCATGTTTAAATTTGTTTCTGAAAGCAGCGTGGCCGCCGGTGTCAGAAGGGTAGAGGCAGTCACAGGAGCGGAAGCATTCAGGTTGTTGCAGCATCTTCAGGCCAAAGAACAGCAAATTGCGGAACAGCTGGGTAATCCGAAAGATATTCTTCAGGCCATCGTGAAAATGCAGGAAGAGCTGGATGGACTCAGAAAAACAGTGGAGCAATTCAGGCGCGAAAAAAATCAGTCAGAGAAACAGCGTATTCGTTCCGCTGTAAAGGATGTGAATGGTGTCGGAGTGTTGATTGCCCGTGTGCAGATAGATGGTGCTGACGCAGCCAAGGATATTGCATTCCAGCTGAAGAGTGAAATCCCTAATTTGTTCTGCGTGTTGGGCTGGTCTAATGAAGATAAACCTGGTTTGGCGGTTATGATTAGTGATGAACTGGTTGCAACCAAGGGCTGGGACGCATCGGCTATGGTACGTGAGCTTGCCCGTGAAATTCAGGGTGGAGGCGGCGGACAAAAGTTCTTTGCTACCGCAGGCGGTAAAGATGCATCAGGGCTTGATCGTGCGCTGGAAAAAGCAGTAGGCCTTGCTCAGGCGTAAATAGAAATTACCTTCTTGGTCTCGAAAAAGGGCTCCTCATACCACTGAGAAATGGGTTGTTCCTTAATTTTAAGAGTTGATTTAACCTTCAGCAGTTCTGCTGTTTCCTCAGTTAAATCGCCCCCTTTCAGTAAATAAAAACAAGGTTTATGGTTCCATTGGTCCTGCATCCAGGTCCATAACTGCAGCATGGGTGCCACAGCGCGTGCTGTGGCAATATCAAAGTGCTTATGGAGGGTTTCGGTTCTGCTATTGACAGCGCTGGCATTTTTCAAGCCCAGTTTTTCAATCACATCAGCAACCACAGCCACCTTTTTGCCTATGCTGTCGCAAAGTGTAAATTCAACATCGGGGAAAAAAATGGCCAGGGGTATGCCAGGAAAGCCGCCACCTGTGCCAATATCAATAACGTCGCTACCGGCGGGGAATTGAAATGCTTTGGCCAGCGCTAAACTGTGCAAAACATGGTGCAGGTAGAACATGTCCATGTCTTTGCGGGATATCACATTCACCCGTTGGTTGTGTTCCGTGTAAAGCGATTCCAGTTGCAGAAATTGCTGTTTTTGTTTTTCGGATAGATCCGGAAAATGGCGAAAAATAATGTCAGCACTTACCATGCGGGTTTTTTTGCAAAAAATGCCCTGATGCCTATGATAAGATACCAGTATGTTTGGAACCAGTTCCAGAAAGGATAGAGCAGGGCCACTCCGCCAATTTTGAGTGCACGGCTGCGTCCAAAAAAGATGATCCATTCGGGTGTTAATTTCAACAGCAGCAATGCCAACGGGTAAACAAACCAGTTGCTGATAAAAAACCATACCGTAACCAAAGACCAGAAAAATAATTGCGCCGCGCTAAACCAACCCAGTTGTCTTTTAACGGTGCCTTCATAGTATTTTCCAATCCAAAGATGGCGAATGCGCTGTTTGATGTATTCTGACCAGGTGCTTTTTGCTTTGCTCCAAGTAATGGCATCGGGATGAATAACCACGGCTGTGTTTTCGGCACTTGCAACCGACTGTACAAACAGATCGTCATCGCCTGCCGGCAAGTAATAATGGGCTGAAAATCCATTTACACTATCATAAATACGCCGGGTATAGCCAAGGTTTCGTCCCACGCCCATGTAGGGTTTTCCTGCCACAGCAAATCCAAGGTAGTTGAGGGCGGTCAGCAATGTTTCAAACCGGATTAAGCGGCCCAGAAACCCTTTTCCTGCATGTAAAGGTGAATAGCCCAGTACAACTTCAGCACCTTGGGTAAACGGTGTGGCCATGGTTTTTAACCAGTATTTACTGCCGGGTTTGCAGTCGGCATCGGTGAGCAGGAAGTGTCCGTAGCGTGCTGCTTTGAAACCCAGTGTCAAGGCAATTTTTTTGCCATGCATTTTCACGTATTCTGCATCGAGATGCACGTATTTTAAACGTGGGTTTTCAATCACCAGCGGAGCCATCCATTCTGCCGTGCCGTCGGTGCTGCCGTCATCGGTAATGATGACCTCAAATTCGGGGTAATCTTGCTCGAGCCAGTTTGGTAGAAATTGTTGCAGGTTGGGTAATTCATTTTTAGCAGCAATTACGATGGAAACCGGAGGATAATGGTTGACAGGATCAGGTTTACGGCGTTTTACCTTGATGTAATACCGAAAAAAATAATACCAGCTAATACCCATGAACAGCAATACCATACCGCCAAAAACGCAGTCGATAAAAGAAGGAAAAGGAATAACAAAGGAAATACCGTTCATGTTGGCTGCGAAGTTAATATCCGCAGGTCAATTCAGGTTAACGAAATCCAATTCCACCACCGGGAGTTCCGGGTTTAATGTCGGTGCTGAATTCTTCAACATCCTCAAACACAAGTGTAGTGATGGCTTTGGCAGTTTGTTTGTTTTTGGGTAATTCGCTCAAACGCAAATGCTGGTTGCGAATGGCTTCTTCAATTACTTTTCGAACACTGCGTCCGTTGCCGAAGTACTTATCACGGTTTCTATACATAAATTCAATGTATTTCCTCAGGTGATCGGCTGCAGCTGCATCGGGTGTAATGTTATTTTCAGCCAGTTGATTAACAGCAACAGTATACAATTCATCGGCATTGAAATCTTCAAAATTGAAGACTTTGTCAAAACGGCTTTTCAAACCCGGGTTGGATTCCATGAATTTTTCCATGTTTTGGGTATAGCCGGCAGCAATCACAATAAACTCACCCCTGCGGTCTTCCATGCGCTTCAGCAGGGTTTCTACCGCTTCGCGACCAAAATCATTAGGACCACCATCGGTGAGACTGTAGGCCTCATCCACAAACAATACCCCACCAATTGCTTTGTTAATTAAATCGGAAGTTTTGATGGCAGTTTGCCCCACATAGCCGCCTACCAGACTTTGACGGTCGCATTCTACAAGGTGACCGCGTTCCAAAATGCCCAGGGCTTTGTAAATCTGTGCCAGAATACGGGCTACGGTGGTTTTCCCTGTTCCCGGATTGCCGCTGAATACGTTGTGCAGACTAAAGGCCTTACGCACATCTTTACCCTGACTCTTGTAATAACGCACCAGTTTTACCAGTTCGTCAATATCCTGCTTAACCTTATTCAGCCCAATCATTCGCTTCAGTTTGCCTAAGCTCTCTTTTAGCAATTCCTCATCAATGGGTATATCGGGGAGCATGCCTTTGCCTGTGGTCATTATTTTTTGCAGGTCAACCGGTTCAATATCGGAGAGCTGTTCTTTGGTCAAATCTGCCGGTTTGGCGGTTTTCATAATGCGGAGGCCCAGGTTCATTTTGGCTTCATCTACAATGCTGTTCACCATACGTGCATTGCCGAAAAATTTGTCGCGATCGCGGTATTTGTCCACCAGGTATTTGTACAATACATCCTTGGCGGCCTCTGTAAAGCGCACGCCTTTTTTACCGGCCGAAAATTCAGCAATTTGCAGCAACTCCTGCGGTACGTAATCTGCAAAATCATAGTACATGTTGAAACGGCTCTTTAAGCCCGGATTGGATTCAAGAAAAATCTCCATTTCTTCCGGGTAGCCGGCTACAACAATGGCGATATCATTGGAATCACTCAATTCTTTCAGCAGAACTTCTATGGCTTCGCGACCAAAATCCTTGCTATCCTCATCTTTTCGAGCAAGACTGTAAGCTTCATCAATAAATAAAATGCCGTCTTTGGCCTTCTTGATGGCTTCTTTGGTTTTTGGGGCTGTTTGTCCGATAAATTCTGCCACCAGGTCGCCGCGATCCACCTCATGCACGTGCCCTTTTTTCAGTAATCCCAATTCCTTGTAAATTTTACCGAGTAATCGGGCTACTGTGGTTTTGCCGGTACCTGGATTGCCTTTGAAAACAGCATGCAGGTTTATTTTGTCCGATTCTTCAAATCCTTTTTCACGTCTGAGGGCTACAAACCTGAGGTAATCCGAGTATTCATGTATCTTCTGTTTGATGCTGCCCAGCCCAATCAGCTGATCCAGCTCTTTCATCACCTCATCAAAGTTCTGTGCTTCCCCGGATTCTTCTTTTTCAACCCTGCCCTGATGGTTATCGGTATTGTCGTTTTCATCATCATCCTCAAGGTGTACAAACTCTATTTGGGTAAGCGGCAAAAAATCTTCTTCAGTGGCTTCTACATAGTCATCACCTATTTCAAATGGCATGCTGGCAAGCAGTTCATCCATAAAGATGATTTCTGCATAATATTCTCCGCGTGACCATGTACCAACAATGTCGCTGCCCCAGCCGATGGTAGCCGTAAAGGTTTCATCATTGGGTTTAATGAAAAAAAGTTTAGTAACCGATCCTTTTAGATAACCATTGGCAGTTCTGAAATTAAATATCAATTCTACAGGCAAGTCTTGGCTTTTTCGGGTCAGGTTTTTGGTGTTTACCTCAACCCAAACGTAGCGGGTGCTCATGGCATTAAAAACGGTGTAGTATTTTCGGTCTTCAGAGCGGGTGTTTTCATCCGGACCTTCATACAATTTAACGGTTTCAATCTTGAAATAAGGATTCATGCCAGAGCGCACCATGCCCACATTTTCCACGTAGAATGTTTTGGTGGCCGCCAATTCTCCATTGATCCAAGCCTCCCAGCGATAAATGCCGGCTTTCCAGTAGGCACCCGGTGTTTTTACCCCCCAGCCTTCCCGAATGTATATGATCGAGTCTGCAGTATCAACTTCGCGGTCGCAGTTTAAATCACAGATCTCATTGTTTTGCTCATCCAGGCATTTCAGCTGCATTTGCAGCTTCCATGGTTTGTCATCAAATCGCTTATTGAAAAGAGAAACTTCACAATACAGGTAGGCAATTTCCTGCTCATCAAATACGCTGCGGTATTTTTTGGTATTGTTGGCAAGCCACTCTGTGCTGCAATACGTTTTTATGTCTCTGAATTTAAAATTCTCTGCACTCATAAATCAGGATCAATTATAGGTGTAAGTTCTTATTTATCCTAAGGACAAAATTCATGCCCTTCTCGTTGGTAACTCCTTTTCGGTCTGTGGCTACAAATTATAGACGAAAAATTACTTCTTTAGGTCTGCTATGGAAACAGACACATATTCACCCTTGCGGGTGCGTACCTCGTATTTAATGCTGTATTCAAAGGCGTTTCCGCTAATGTTAATGGCATTGATGGTGGCTTTCATGCTGTCTGGCATGAGGTAAACAGTTTCCCCAAAAGTGTAGGGTAGTAGCTTGTATATGGAATCGCGGAGTGCGGCAGCCCTTACCTGTGCCTGGTATGGTTTGTATTCTTTCAGCAGGCCGTTTTGTTCGCGAATGATGCTGTTCA
Organism: Bacteroidia bacterium; assembly: GCA_044371405.1. Taxonomy (GTDB): domain Bacteria; phylum Bacteroidota; class Bacteroidia; order NS11-12g; family UBA955; genus RGEC01. Next base: position 4,589 of record JBILTS010000018.1, on the reverse strand, counting down.
GGGCGATAATGATTTTTTGCTGTTCTTTGATTTGCTGTTCCAGCTTGCGTGTATGCTTATCCCTGCCGGCCTCTGCATTACGCAACTGGATTCCCAGGTAGAAAATTGCGGATATGAGCAGTAAATAAACCAGTATGGTTGACCATCTTGATTTTTTTGGGCTGGCTTCTGGGGCAGGGGTTGTTTCCAAAGTTTATTTTTACCATAAAAATAAGGAATCATTCCTCATTCTCAAAATAAATCTTGTAAAACTTACGGCCGTCAGGATCGGTGCCTTTTTGAATCATCTCGCGATTACCGTGAATGTAAATATGAAAGTTTTTATCCAGTTTTAAAATGCTTTTGTAAATACGGGATTGTTTTTTCACGGCGGTATTGTTGATCTCAAACTGATCTGAGCTGGGTAGTTCGTGGTATTTACAATAATCTTCCTCGTACTTCATGAATGAATCAATCATGCGGTCATCCTGAAACACACTTTCTGCAAAAGTTTTCTTATCAAACTGATCGTTTGTTTTAAAATAATCCATGGAACGACTCAGCAATTCCATGCTGTCTGTTTTTGAAACAGAAAATTCATCCGGCATTTCTTTGGTTACAAATTCTTTTGTCACCTTCATCACGGAGCTGGTGAAATTGTAGTTGTCTGCTGCCGGTTTTATCTGCAGAAAATCATCGCGCCAGTATTGAGTTTCGCTGGCTTTGGATTTTTCGGAAAGCAGCAGCGTGTAACCCTCGGAAGGGTTTAACTCAAGCACAAGGCAGGCACGATCAGGTTTTTGCAACTGCAAACCCTCTATAAGTTGTATATCCCATCCCTGACCCACCTGCCTAAGACGCATAAACATATCCTTGTGTTCTATTTTTATCAGTGCAATGGCCTTGCACACTTGATTTTGATAAAAGCAATTTTCCAGCATGGCGACCATGAATTCGCCGGGTTTTACCAGCGGGTGATCACTTTTTTCATACAGGTGTTTGGCTAGTTCTGCAGAAATGGGAAGGATGTTTTCGGGATTTTCAAATAAGCGCTGGCAAAACACGTAGGTTTCATTCATGCCTAATTCGCTGGTATGGGTAAATCGCCAGGTTTCGCCCTCGGAGAACCCTGAAGTCACAAATTTTCGAATGGCTTTTTGTTGATTCTCCTCATTAAGCCACAGCTTTTCATCGCTGATGAAGCAACCTTCTTCGTTATTTTTGTTGCCTGCGTAGTGCAGCGCTGCTGCCTGCAGTTTAGCATCGGAAAGGTCTAGTAACATGAGAGCGCAAGATTAGGGAAAAATGGGGTTGGATAACATTAATATTCATTAAACATTAAGCGGATTTTCAAAAAGTCGTTATAAATCCTTATTTTTGCGGCCCCATTGACCCCATAGCTCAGCTGGATAGAGCAACTGCCTTCTAAGCAGTAGGTCGTTGGTTCGAGTCCAACTGGGGTCGCTTTTCGGGAAGTAGCGCAGGCCGGTAGCGCATCTGGTTTGGGACCAGAGGGTCGCAGGTTCGAATCCTGTCTTCCCGACCACCAACAAAAGCCCACACGAAAGTGTGGGCTTTTTTATGCCTTGATGGGCGCAAGCATACTTACAGTTGAAAACAGTGCATAAAACATGGGTTTACAACAGGGAGGGTCGAGATTTTTCACTTTACAATTGTTTGTGAACTCAAATGGGGGAGCAGCAAACACTGAAAGACGGATAACTTCTGACTCCTAGCTTATAACTCTCAACTGAATATACGGATTACTCGCTCACTGCGTTCGCTCGTGAACCCGGGTGGGGGAGCAGCAAACACCGAAAGAGGGCCTCCCTGCGGTCGGCCGCTTTTTGTTTAAATGCCTTGCTTTCTTGCCTTCGCTGCTTGCTCGGCAGATTCGCCGGCATTCCAACAAAAAACCCCGCTATTCGCGGGGTCTTTCAGTGTTTGCGGTGAGGGCGGGATTCGAACCCGCGGTACGAGTTACCCCATACGTCAGTTTAGCAAACTGGTGGTTTCAGCCTCTCACCCACCTCACCAAACCGGGGTGCAAATATACATTCTTCTTACTTTATTTGTCAATAAAAACAGCAATCTTTTACCAAACTTCGTTTGCACCGCCGATTATTAGTAATTTTGCAACCCCAATTATCCGTGTCAATGCAAATTCGTATCACTTTCCCCGATGGTGCCGTCAGAGAATATCCTGCAGGTATCACCGCATTGGAAATTGCCAAAAGTATCAGCGAAGGACTGGCCAGAAATGTGCTGTCTGCCAAAATAAATGGTAATGTGTGGGACGCTACCCGTCCTATTCATGAAGACGCATCCCTCGCTTTGCTCACCTGGAATGATACAGACGGTAAAAAAACATTCTGGCACAGCTCGGCACACTTGCTGGCAGAAGCACTGGAATCATTGTATCCCGGAATCAAACTGGGCATCGGTCCACCCATTGAAAATGGTTTCTACTACGATATAGATTTTGGTGATAAAACTTTTTCATCTGAAGATTTTGCCAAAGTAGAGGCCAAAATGAATGAGCTGGCAAGGCAGGAAAATGCCTTTGTGCGTCGTGAAATGCCCAAACAGGCAGCCATCGATTATTTTACAGAAAAACAGGATCCCTACAAACTGGAGCTGCTGCAAGATTTGAATGACGGCGAAATTACCTTTTACGAACAAGGTGCTTTCACCGACTTGTGCCGCGGTCCACATATTCCTCATACCGGTTTCATCAAAGCCATTAAGCTAATCTCCACAGCGGGTGCATACTGGCGTGGCAGCGAAAAGAATAAACAACTCACCCGGGTGTATGCCATAACTTTCCCTAAAAAGGCCGAACTCGATGAATATTTGATGATGCTTGAGGAAGCCAAAAAGCGCGACCACCGCAAGCTGGGGAAGGAACTGGAAATTTTTACTTTCGATGATGATGTAGGGCCGGGTCTGCCTCTTTGGTTGCCCAATGGCGGACAAATTATCGAAACCCTGGAAACATTTGCCAAACAGACCGAAAAGGAACATGGCTATCAAAGGGTGAAAACACCGCACATAGCCCGCGAAAGCATGTATTTGAAAAGCGGTCACTTGCCCTATTATAAGGATAGCATGTTTCCAGCCATGGAACTGGATGGGGAGAAGTACTATCTGAAAGCCATGAATTGCCCGCACCATCACAAGATATTTGGTGCACTGCCGAGGTCGTATAAAGATCTGCCCATCCGTTTGGCGGAATACGGCACTTGTTACCGCTACGAGCAAAGCGGTGAGCTCTTTGGACTAATGCGCGTGCGCAGTCTTCAAATGAATGACGCACACATTTATTGCACAGAAGCCCAGTTCGAGCAGGAGTTTCGTTCTGTTAATGAATTATATCTCCGCTATTTCAAGGTTTTTGGAATTGAAAAATACGTAATGCGTTTCAGCAAGCACGATCCTGCAAAGCTGGGACAGAAGTACATCAACAATCCGGAACTTTGGGAAAAAACAGAGAACATGGTGCGGGACGTGCTGGTTCGCAGTGGAATACCATTCGTAGAAGTGGAAGACGAAGCTGCTTTTTACGGTCCCAAAATAGATATTCAGGTGTGGAGTGCCATAGGTCGTGAATTTACGCTGGCAACCAATCAGGTTGATTTTGCCCAGGCAGAGCGTTTTGATCTTAATTTTATCAATGATAAAAACGAGAAAGAACGCCCCATTATCATACACAGAGCACCTTTGAGCACTCACGAGCGCTTTGTGGGATTCCTCCTGGAGCACTATGCCGGTAACTTTCCCGTTTGGCTGGCACCAAGGCAGGTTGCCATACTTCCTATCAGCGATAAATTCCTGGATTATGCAATTCATGTTGCAGAATTCCTGAAAAAGGCCGATATTCGCGCCTTCGTTGACGAACGATCGGAGAAAGCCGGCAGAAAAATCCGGGATGCCGAAGTCGCCAAAATCCCTTACATGCTCATCGTAGGCGAGAAAGAAGCCGCCGCCGGTGAGGTGTCTGTAAGAAAGCACGGTGGCACGGATCTTGGCAGTATTGCACTTCAGGCCTTTGCCGAACAGGTTGTCAGCGAAACCAAAATTTAAAATAAAAATAGCAATTTGAGCACACCAGGCCAGTTCCACAGAGGTCCCCGCAAAAAAGAAGACCTGCACCGTATCAACGAAAAAATCGTTGCACCCGAGGTGCGTCTTGTGGGAGATAACGTAGAAAATGGTGTGTACCCCACAGCCAAAGCCATTGAAATGGCTTATGAACAGGGCGTAGATTTGGTAGAGATTTCAGGAACTGCTACACCTCCTGTTTGCAAAGTGGTCGATTATAAAAAGTTTCTTTACGAACAAAAAAAGAAACAGAAAGAAATCAAGGCCAACGCAGTTAAACAGCTTGTTAAGGAAATTCGTTTCGGCCCCAATACCGATGACCATGATGTTGACTTCAAACTCAAACATGCCCGTAGCTTTCTCGGTGAAGGAAATAAAGTGCGCGCTTATGTGTTTTTCAGAGGAAGAACCATCATTTATAAACAGCGCGGTGTTGACTTGCTGATGCGATTTGCAAATGCGCTCATTGAAGAAGGTGTTGCAAAACTAGAAATGGAACCCAAAGAAGA
>JBILTS010000108.1:0-7364 GCA_044371405.1 Bacteroidia bacterium | reverse complement strand
AAACGGCCCGAAACCACACCTTGAATACCGACGCTTCCTTCCGCTTTGAGCGCGGTACGGATGTAGAAATTTGCAAAACGGCGGCCTTGCGCGCAGCAGCGTTGATCATTGAAACTGCCGGTGGGCATATTACAGGGCTCACCGATGTGTATACGCAACCCTACGCACCCAACACCATTGCCCTTAACACTGAAAAGCTCAGGCGTTTTGCAGGCATGGATATCAGCGATGCCGAATGCGCGGGTATATTGGTTAATCTGGGCTTTGGTGTGACCGGTACCGGAGAAAATCTGAGCATTTCTGTTCCCTCCTGGCGCAACGATGTGGAGCAGGAAGTTGACCTGATAGAGGAAGTAATGCGCATTTATGGTTTCGACAAGGTGCCATTGCAGGGGAAAATGCAGGTTTCGCTGGGTGGTTTTGGCGGCAATCGGAACCGACAGTTCAGAATAAAAGCCGGGAAGGCCCTTCAGGCCCACGGTTTTTATGAAATCATCAACAATAGTCTGGGAGCAGAAAGTACACATCGCCAATTTTCTGAGCAGATAACCTTATTGAGCAATCCACTGAGCAATGATATGGCTGCCATGAGGGCATCACTGCTTCCGGGAATGCTGCAGGCAGCGCAATACAATCGCAACCGCAAAAATGCCGATGTAAAGTTTTATGAGTTTGGCCGTGTTTATCACACTAAGGCAGCCGGATTTGAAGAAACTGAAATGCTGGGCTTGCTGATGATGGGGAATGACAGTGGTGAAAGCTGGCGCAGAAAGCCGGAGAAGCTTGATTTTTATCATTTGAAGGAAGCGGTGGTTATGCTGCAGCAGAGCATGGGGATAGATGCGGATATTGAGGGATGGACGTTGAGCCGTGTTGAGCACGCATTGCTGAAACTGTATGACCTGGAAGGCGATGTTTGGTATGCGGAAGCCCCCTGGGAAAAGCTATATGGCAAATTGCAGACAGCAGGATTTAAGGTGACCGAACCACCACGTTTCCCTCGTATGCGGCGAGATTTGAGTTTGGTGGTAGATCGTTCGCTCCCCTACGCCGAACTGGAGAAAATAGCTGTCTCACAGAAAATTGCTATCTTGCAGGAAATGAATGTTTTTGATGTGTTTGAAGGCAAACCGCTTGAAGCGGGCAAGAAGGCCATCGCCATCTCTTTCATGCTGGGATTGGCAGACAGAACCCTCACAGACACGGAGGCCGATGAGTCCATGAATGTATTGATGCATGCCTTTGAAACAAAAGCAGGGGCTTTAATAAGAAAGTAAATGCAAAATTTGACCACCCGGCTTGCAGACATACGCGTAAAAGTTGAAAAACTGGTTCAGGAAAATCGTTTGCTCAAAAACGAGAACGAGTCCATGCGCGATCGCATAGAAGGGCTTGAAAGAACGGTTGAATTGCAAAAAAATACCTTGTCGGAGCTTACAGAACAAAATAAATTGATTAAACTTGCAAAGAATTTAGCCCCTGAAGATTCTGACACCGAAGAATTGAAAAATAAGGTGAATGAATTGATAAGGGAAATTGACAGGTGTATTGATCTGTTAAACGAATAAAACGTAAGCGTGCGACCTGAAGAAAAAATTCCCGTGCGTGTGGCCATAGCAGGAAAAGTCCTGCCGCTAAGAGTAGCGCCCCGCGATGAAGAATTTGTAAAAACAGCTGCACGGATGCTGAATAAACGCATGGAAGACTTTAGGGCATTTCATGCAGGAGACGAAACCGACCGCCTGGCATGGGCGGCACTGGACTTTACCGGAGATCTGCTGCGCCTGAGGGCGGAAAGGCAGGACGAGAACCCGGCATGGGAACAGGATTTGCAACAAATTGAGCAACTGTTGCAAGGGTATTGATCCAAACATCCGTTTTATTTGATTAACTTTTGATTCACCTTCACCAAAATAAAAAGAAGGAGAAAAAAACACATGGAAATCGTAGTATTCAGCCTTACCGGTATTCTAATCGGACTGGCTCTCGGATATGTCGTATTTATTTTGCTTAGACGCAAACAAATCGAGGCCGAGCGCAAGTCATTGATTGAGGAAGCCAAGTTACAAGGCGAAAATTTAAAGAAAGACCGGATTCTTGAGGCCAAAGAAAAGTACATGGGCCTGAAATCCGAGCATGAGAAAGAAATCAACCGGCGCAATCAGGAAATGTCCAACGCCGAAAACCGCATCCGCCAGAAGGAGCAAAGCTGGGATCAAAAACTCCAGAACGCCAAGCAGAAGGAAGACGAACTGGCCAAGGCCCGCGAAACTTTTGAAGCTCAGCTGGAGGGCTTAAAAATCAAGCAGCGTGAGGTAGAAGCCATGCGAGAGCAGCAATTGCAGCAACTCGAGAAAATGGCCGGTTTGAGTGCTGCAGAGGCCAAGGAGCAAATGCTGGAGAATATCCGCATCAAATCGCACAACGAAGGCCTTGCCATTGCCAAGAACATTGTGGAGGAAGCCAAGCTCAGCGCTACCCGCGATGCAAAGCGTATTGTGTTGCAAACCATTCAGCGCACTGCTGCTGAAACAGCCATTGACAATACCGTTACTTCATTCCCGCTCGAGAATGATGACGTGAAGGGCCGTATCATTGGCCGTGAGGGCAGAAACATCAAGGCATTTGAGGCCGCTACCGGCGTAGAAATTTTGATCGATGACACCCCCGAAACCATTGTATTAAGCTGTTACGATCCCATCCGCAGGGAAATTGCCCGTGTATCGCTTGAGCGTCTGATTAAGGATGGACGTATCCACCCAGCCCGTATCGAGGAAGTGGTGGAGAAAACCAAAAAACAGATTGAGGAAGAGGTAGTAGAATGGGGCGAACGAACCGTAGTAGATCTGGGTATCACTGGTCTGCATCCTGAACTGATTCGCTATGTGGGACGTATGCGTTTCCGCAGCAGTTTCGGTCAGAATTTGCTGAAACACAGCCGCGAGGTGGCCCGCCTGTGCGCTACCATGGCAGCAGAGATGGGATTGAACGTGAAACTGGCCAAAAGAGCCGGTCTGCTTCACGATATCGGCAAAGTGCCCGATACCGACGAGGAAACACCCCACGCATTGCTGGGCATGAAGCTGTGCGAAAAGTATGGCGAGCATCCTGAAGTAATCAATGCGGTAGGTGCCCACCACGATGAAATTGAAATGACCAGCTTGCTCAGCCCTGTGATACAGGCCTGTGATGCTATTTCAGGTTCAAGACCCGGAGCACGCCGCGGCGATGAGCAGTATGTGCAGCGAATTAAGGACATGGAAACCATGGCACTCGGATATCCGGGTGTTGAGAAAGCATTTGCCATTCAGGCGGGCCGTGAACTTCGTATCATCATGAGTGCAGAGAAAAGCACCGACGATCAGGCCGATGTGCTGGCATTTGAGATCAGCAACCGCATCATGACCGAAATGCGCTATCCGGGTCAGGTGAAAATCACCGTAATCCGCGAAAAACGCAGTGTGGGCGTGGCCAAGTAAACGCACGACATAACCAAACAAAAAGGCGGATGATTCATCCGCCTTTTTGTTTTAAATTTCGCCACTAGGCAGCTTTGGACCGAATGTAATGGTTCACTTCTTCGTTTGGGATCAGGGTGTCGAAATCACTGCGCACAGGACGAATATGCGCACTGCCATTTTCATAACGGATTTTTGGATTGCGGAAGATGTAGTTGTCAAGGTCAAAATTGTATAGCCTCAACGCCCGGGGTGCTATGGATTGCGGAGTGCAGAGATAGTGATGTTTGGAAACACCCAAATAATCGGCATCGGAAAACATTCCCGGATCCAAATACCAGCTGAAGTCTAATTTTTGTGTATCAATTCGCCAAAAACTGTAGCGGTCAAACTGAGCACCGTCACTCCTATACCTTGAGGGGCCCATAAACCAGTCATGCCTGTCCACAAAATAAGGATACATATTTTCAAAAGACGAAAGGTTGTTGTGGGCATAAACAGCTCCTTTGAACGGCAAAACGATGCCTTGTTTTGCTATCAAAATGTTCAGATTGTTTAAATTATAGGTAACATGCCATAGATAACGATGGTGAAAGACTGGTTTACCGAGCTCAACAGTGCGGTGAAGCACCGGAACATAAACAGAAGGATTTTTTTTCATGATGTAAAGGATTATGATGCCGGAAACGGGGCGGAAAAAGTTGTGAAAAACGCACCCGGCAATCCCTTGCCTTCTCAGTGCTCCCGGTCAAAGAACGAACCCCGGGCTAGGCCACGGTTTTCGGCAATTGGGAGCTTAAACTTTTACATCATTCAATTAATTTAAAAACAGAGCAATAGTACGAATATATGAAAAAAACAGGAGAATTCCAAATTGAGATTGCCTGATCGCGCTTTATAAATAACCCTGGTGCCTTGCATAATTCAATAAAACATCCTACCTTTGCACTCCCAAAATTGTCCGATGGTGTAACTGGCAACACGTCTGGTTTTGGTTCAGAAGAGTCTAGGTTCGAGCCCTAGTCGGACAACAAAAAGCTGATTTGATGATATCTGTGCTTTACATTTGTAAGGCATGGAGACAGTAAAATACAGAGATTATGTCATCACTACTTAACCCAGTAAAAATCTTCGCGGGCAGCGCGTCTGCCTCTCTCACCAAAGGTATTTGCGATTACTACGGTCTTGAATCAGGTGATTTAACCGTGAATCGCTTCAGCGACGGAGAGTTCCAGCCAGTATTTAATGAAAGCGTTCGCGGCTGTGATGTATTCATCATACAAAGCACCTTTCCGCCTACAGATAACCTCATGGAATTGCTGATGACCATTGACGCAGCCAAGAGGGCCAGCGCCAATTATATTACTGCGGTGATCCCTTATTACGGCTTTGCCCGTCAGGACCGCAAAGACAAACCCCGCGTTTCCATCGCATCCAAAATGATTGCAGACCTTCTCAGCACCGCGGGTGCAAACCGGGTTATGACCATGGAGCTGCATGCCCCCCAAATCCAGGGCTTTTTCAATGTTCCCGTTGATCACCTGGAAGGGTCCATCATTTTTGTTCCCTACATCAGAAGTCTGCCGCAGGATAACCTGGTGATTGCCGCACCGGATGTTGGTGCCAGCAACCGTATCCGTGAAGTGGCCAAAGCACTGAACCTGCCTATGGTTATTTGCGACAAAGAGCGCAAACGGGCGAATGAAATTGCCAATATGACGGTAATAGGTGATGTGCAGGATAAAGATGTTGTGCTCATTGATGATATCATTGATACCGGCGGAACCCTTTGTAAGTCGTCTGCCATGTTGATGGAGAGAGGAGCGCGCAGCGTGCGTGCCTTGTGCTGTCATCCTGTATTGAGCGGCAAGGCGTATGAGAACATAGCCAATAGTGTACTGACCGAGTTGGTGGTAACAGACACCATCCCCCTAAAACAGCATTTAGACAAGATTAAAGTACTGTCAGTGGCTCCTCTTTTTGCCCGTGCCATCCGCAATGTGCATGAAAACGGAAGCATCAGCTCGCTGTTTAAACAGATCCATAACAGCCAGACCAACCTAGACCTAAAAAGCAACTAACTAATAAAAATAAAGCGTAACAACTGAATATGAAAACCATTTTGTTCAAAGCAGAAAAAAGAGACGGCAGCGGCACCTCAAACGCCAAAAGTCTTAGAAACGCAGGTAAAGTACCTTGCGTAATGTATGGTGCAGGCGAAAACCTGCATTTCACCATTTATGAATCCGATTTTAAAAACCTGGTTTACACCCCCAGCGTGTATAAGGTAAAGATTGATCTGGAAGGAAAATCGTATGATGCCATATTACAGGATCTTCAGTTCCATGCAGTTTCTGAGGCTATTATCCATGCCGACTTTATGGCGGTGGATGCTTCACGTGCTGTAGTAATGGATATCCCTGTTCGTGTGGTAGGAAACTCACCCGGTGTTCGTGCCGGTGGTAAACTCGTAAAGAAAATCAACCGCCTGCGTGTTCGTGGTTTGGTGAAAAACCTACCCGACTACATCGATGTGAATATTGATACCCTTGAAATTGGTCAGAGCGTGAAGGTGAAAAATGTGACACCCGGAAACTTTGAAATTCTGGATGCCAAGGAAAACGCCATTGTAAGCTGTAAGACCACCAGGGCGCTTATGCAGGCAGCAGCAGAAGCCGGCAAGTAAAATACCCTGAGCACATAAAAAACCCGGTCAAAGCCGGGTTTTTTTATTTTGGAAGGTTTAAAACAGCCAGCCGACCCTGACACTTCCCAACTGGCCAAAGGTAGACAGTGATGTGTATGTGCCACCCGGATTAACAGTTTTTACGGTAGATCCATTGGTTCCTGTTGTGGTTTTTGTTTCATCCTGCATTTGTAGGGTTATGCTTAACGGATGGTAAATAGCACCGATATATAATCCTTTGGCCACCCAAAAATCAAATCCTACTGCAGCCCTGATGCCTGCCCGTGCAGACTGTGCATTTCGCTCATAGCTGTAGTTTTTTACATAACCGGAGGTGCCGGCATCGTCACCCTCATGATGGGTTCCTTCTGTTCCCAACAAAAAATCGGCACCAACGAAGGGACTGAGTCTAGATGTGCCGGCAAAATGCTTCTGTGCCCCCAGATATAGTTCTGTATAGCGGCTTTGGTAGGTGAATGTCCCCTCGTCGCCGCTGCCGTCTGTGTTTTCAGCATATTTTTTTACATCTTGCGAAAAGGAAGCACCCAGCCCCAACACCAATGCCAGGTCTGTTTTGGCAAAATAACGGCCGTTTATGCCGAATGTATTTACCGTGTTGCCGCCATTTCCCAGCGAAACACCCAGTTCGGTGGTAATGTTCTCTTTCTCGGGTTTTTGGGCATACAATCCCAAGGCCATAAGGCCGATTGCCATTGTAAATATCTTTTTCATAGGATAAAATTTATTCAAACTTAGCGGTGCACCAGCATGCCGGACATGATCAAAGCCATGCAGCCAGGTGTCCTGTGTTTCTTTATAAATCAATGTACCGGCTTTTTACTGCAATCTGCGTAATTTGCACGGCACAATCCTTGGCAGAAGTTATCTTATATATTCCAGGCTGCACAGCCCGCATGGTGTGGGTAGCAGAAGAGATATTCTTGCACAGGGGCGGATTAAAAATTAGTATTACGGAAAATCAGGAAGCCTATCTGGCGTCCGGTGCAGCTTTAAAAATAAACTATTCAGAGGCGGATTTATCCGGACATCGAATTTACCGTTCAGGTTTTTTGGATGGAAACGGGGTCCAACAAGACTTTATACCCGCCACTGCCCGAATTGCTGATTTATTTTGTCTTTTTCCGGATAGGGAACAAGCGAATTTTGACTTGCTGGCCATGGTTTTCTGGTGTCTTTCACGCTATGAAGAATATCAGCCG
>JBILTS010000017.1:0-25276 GCA_044371405.1 Bacteroidia bacterium | reverse complement strand
GTGTCCCACAGATGTGGAACCGGAAGATCCCCGCAGTTATTACAGCGTTAGTTCACGTTTAGCAAAGGAAATTCCAAATGCATGGAAACCAAACCAGTATGATAACCTAAGCAATTCCCAGGCACATTATGAACAAACCGGCCCCGAAATCTGGGATCAAACTGAGGGTAAAATTACCCACCTGGTGGTTGGTGTTGGAACAGGCGGAACTATTTGCGGTACGGGTAAGTTCCTGAAAGAGAAAAATCCGGCTATACAAGTGCTGGGAATCGATACCTATGGTTCTGTTTTCAAGAAGTACAAGGAAACCGGTATTTTTGATAAAAATGAAATCTATCCATACATCACAGAAGGCATTGGAGAGGATTTTCTACCGGCCAATGTGGATTTCAGCATCATTGATTACTTCGAAAAAGTAACCGATAAGGATGCAGCCGTGATGACCCGCAGAATTCCCCGCGAAGAGGGCATTTTTGTAGGGAACAGCGCCGGCTCGGCCATGGCAGGACTGATGCAGATGGCCGGTCGATTTAAAAAAGGCGATGTGGTGGTGGTCATCTTTCACGATCACGGCACACGTTACCTCGGCAAAATGTTTAATGACGACTGGATGCGCGACCGGGGCTTTTTACCTGCATCGCCCAAAGCCCTCGCACTGGATTTGGTAAAAGGTCACAGCCATTTGCCATTACTTACCATCAAAGAAACCGATAGCTGCGAAACCGCCTTTGCGCTGATGCAGAAATACGGCATATCTCAAATTCCTGTGTTGGATGAAAATAAGCATTTTTCCGGTGCCCTGGAAGATGCCGGGCTTTATGCCGCACTGCTCAAGAACCGCGACCTGATGCAGTCGCAGGTAAAAGAGGTGATGCGTAAACCTTTTCCAATCGTGTCTTACTCCGATACCATAGACCATGTTTCATCGTTAATCAACAAAGACAACAATGCTGTATTAATGATGGATCTGGGTGGTAACTGGCACATCATCACCCGTTATGATGTGATCGGTGCCATGAGTGAATAATTAATTTTAATGAGGAGAGTTGTAGTAGCACTCGTTCTGCCCATTTTGCTGATTTTCAGCTGTGAACCGTGCGGCAAGGGTCATAATCCCAAAAGAAAAATTTCGGATTTTAGTATCACAGCTTCCGACAGCTTTGGAACAATGCTTGGTAATGACACTGTTTTCACACAGGATGATACGGCCTTCTTCAGGATGCAATTTGAAGTAATCACTGTAGCAACAACTTCGCCTTCATTTGAGTTCATTTCTTCAGCTACCGCCTGCAGCCCTGTGGAGCCATATTTGATATATACGATAGACAGCATGGCGGTCATTACTGTTGATGCTTGGGATGCAGGTCATCCTGCAATGTCTGATATTTCTGATTTTGTAACTGCAAAAAATCAATGGGGATATTCAGGTCAGGTCGATACAACGTTTTATCGGTACACCCGAACTATAAAAAACGACCGCATGTTTTATTATAGCCCTCCTTGGTTTGGAATTCACAAACTGCCGGTTTCAAAAAAGGGCAGATTTTATGTCTGGCTTCGGCTTTCAAACGGAGCAGAGCTTAAGTCCAATGTGCTTAATCTGGTTGAATGACTGATTGATTCAATGAGACAGATTGTCGATCAAATGGGCCGCATTTTAGCAGTTCCCGATTTTCCGAAGAAAATTGTATCGCTGGTGCCCAGTCAAACGGAATTGCTTTATGATCTGGGCTTGAAAGATCGAATTGTAGGTCAGACTTTATTTTGTGTTCATCCGCATGAGCACTTTAAATCTGCTACCAAAGTAGGTGGAACCAAAAAGCTGAATATTCAAGCCATAAAAGACCTGCAACCCGATTTGATAATCGGCAACAAGGAAGAAAATGAACTATCTCAGATACAGGAACTTGAAAGAGATTTTCCCGTTTGGATGAGTGATATTTACAACTTGAAAGATGCGCTTCAAATGATTCGTAAAATCGGTTCTGTTGTAAATAGGCATGATGCGGCTGAAGCAATTGTTCATGATATTGAAGCTGGTTTCAAGGAGCTTGGAAAACAAAACAACACTTCAAAAAATGTGCTGTATTTCATCTGGCGTAAACCATACATGGTTGCGGGAAGAAACACTTTCATCAATGATATGCTGCAGTATTGCGGGTTGGAAAATGCCATATCAGAAAAGGATTCCAGATACCCCGAAATCAATGCAGGTATGATTACATCGCTAAAGCCCGATGTTATTTATCTATCATCCGAACCCTACCCATTTAAGGAAAAGCACATTTTAGAACTGGCAGATATATGCCCGAAGGCCCAGATTCACATGGTGGACGGAGAAATGTTTACCTGGTATGGAAGCAGACTGCTTAAAACACCGCAGTATTTCCATGAATTGATTAATTCTAGGTTATGAAAAACCAATCCCCAGGTTAAATGTTTGTATTGTGAACTTAATGTGAATCCAACGGATAGTATCCCAAGGAAATTTGAGTCATGGAAAATATTATATGCGGCCACTGTGGAACCCTCGGTTTGGTTCTCAATCTTCACGGATGTTATCATTGCTCTGTCTGCAAATGCGTCATCTTCCAAGAACAGGATGTTCAGGATCAAGATGTTTTTGATGAAGAGCATTGCGAAACAGAGTTTGTATCAAGGGTAACCTTTCACACAGACAATCATCGCTACAGCGTGGGATTTGCCTCCGGATTGTGACCATTTTGTGAATTGTTAACCCGAACGCTTTCTTCATATTTGCACAGTGAAACCAACCCACTGTGACTTTTGCGGGCTTCAGGGCGAGATGATATTCGTGCATAGCCATTATCAGTGTCCGCGTTGCGGCATCAATGTGGCTCCCTGTTGCCAAGGGGAATCATGCGAATGGGAAGGAGAGCAGCAAGCACCTGAAACGGGGGAAGCGGATACAGCAGGTTCCCAAACCTAAAATTTCTTTGTTAATTAAATTGTTTTACTTATTTTTGCCGCCCCTTAAAGGAGGAACTATTCATTGAGTAACGATCAAATTCAAAACCCGGAAGAAGAAGCAGCCGAAGTTGTAGCTGCACCTTCCATTGAAAAAACCACCAAATCATCTAAAAAAGCTGCGTCACCCTCATCAGATCACGAAGATTTTGACTGGGATGCTGACGAAGCCGGTTTCCAGACCTACAATTCTGACGAAAAGAAAAAACTGGAAGACGCCTACATGCAATCTTTTAACCCTGTTGCCGAAAAACAGGTTGTTAAGGGTCGCGTAGTAGCCATCAATGAAAAAGATGTTGTAGTCAACATCGGTTTCAAAAGTGATGGAATGGTATCACGCCAAGAGTTCAGAGATATGCCGGATTTGGCAGTTGGCGATGAGATTGAAGTGTTTGTTGACATCGCGGAAGATCGTCTGGGTCAGCTTATCCTGAGCCGCCGCAAGGCCATGCAGGAAACTGCCTGGGATAAAATCATCGAAGCACACAATTCTGATGTTGTTGTGACCGGATATGTTCGTTCACGTACCAAAGGTGGTCTGGTTGTTGATGTTTTTGGCATTGATACTTTCCTCCCGGGTTCACAAATTGATACAAAGCCAGTACGCGATTATGATCAGTACGTAGGCAAGAATATGGACTTTAAAGTGGTTAAAATCAACGACGTGTTCAAAAACGTGGTTGTGAGCCATAAAGCATTGATCGAAGACGATATCGAAGCCCAGAAATCTGAAATTCTGAGCAAACTCGAAAAAGGTCAGGTTATCGAAGGCGAAGTTAAAAACATGACTTCCTTCGGTGTTTTTGTTGATCTTGGAGGAATTGATGGTCTGCTGCATATCACCGATATCAGCTGGGGTCGCATCAATCACCCCGAAGAGGTTCTTAAGCTGGGCGACAAGATCAATGTAGCCATTCTGGATTATGATGACAGCAAAAAGCGTATTTCTCTGGGCTTAAAGCAACTTACTGCTCACCCTTGGGATAGTTTGGCCGCTGACATCACCGAAGGCAGCAAGGTGAAAGGAAAAGTAGTGAGTGTAGCCGATTACGGTGCATTCATTGAAATCAGCACAGGAGTAGAAGGTTTGGTTCACGTGAGCGAAATGAGCTGGAGCAGCCACCTTCGCAATCCTTCAGAATACCTGAAAGTAGGAGAAGAGGTTGAAGCCCTTGTCTTGAACCTCGACCGCAACGAGCATAAAATGAGTCTGGGTATCAAACAGCTTACTGCTGATCCCTGGGTTACCATTGAAAGCAAGTATGCTCTTGGAACCAAGCATAGTGGTGTGGTGAAAAACCTCACTTCCTATGGTCTGTTCCTTGAACTTGAGGAAGGTATTGATGGCCTGGTTCACGTTAGCGATCTTAGCTGGAACAAGAAAATTAAGCATCCAAGTGAGTTTGTTAAAAAAGGCGAAAAGCTGGATGTAATTGTACTTGAGGTAGATAAAGAAAATCGTCGTCTGAGTCTGGGTCACAAACAGCTTGAAGAAAATCCCTGGGATACTTTTGAAACCATTTTCACCGTTGGTTCAGTGCATGAAGGTACTGTGATGAGTGTGAATGATAAAGGTGCTACCATTCAGATGCAGTATGGTGTGGAAGCATTTGCTCCCTCACGTCACATCAAAAAAGCAGGTAATGTAGCTGTAAAAGAAGATGAAAGTCTTGAATTTGAGGTAATCGAATTTAGCAAAGACAGCAAACGCATCATCGTTAGCCACACCAATACCTGGAAAGCAGCTGAAAAAGCCAAAGGCGAAGCAGAAGATAAATCTCGCGACAAAGCCCGCAAAAATGCCAGCAAAGCCGTCAAGAAAATCAACCAGAACGCCCAGGCCACAACCATGGGTGAGTTGGATGCCTTAAGTGAATTGAGGGCTAAGTTTGCACAAGCTGAAAAAACCGAAAAGGCAGCTCCCAAAGCAAAAGCCAATGAATCAGCACCACAAAAGGAAGAAGTTAGTACTCCTGTTGCTGAAACGGGCAAGGAACTGAAGGATATTGCCGGTGTTGGACCTGCAGCCGTAAAGAAAATGAATGCCATGGGCATCAATTCTGTGGCCGATCTCATTGCCCTGAACGAAGAGAAAATTGCAGCCCTGGTAGAACAGGACAGCAAGACCTCTGCCGATCAGTGGAACAAGTGGATTGAAGGCGCAAAAGCACTGTAAATTAATTCATTACAAACCATAAGGAGCCCTCACAAACGTGAGGGCTCCTTCTTTATAATAAAAAAACAGATAATATTCCATATGACTAAGATTATTAATATTACACTGATGGCCGTTGCCATCATTACGCTAAACAATTTAAAAGCTCAAACAATACCTCAGCGAAATTTTATTGAAGTAGTTTCCGCAACATGGGCTGCCTCTGATTTAAGAGCTCAAATTAATTTTCCTCTTTATTTACAGACCAATCCTGACAATATAGGATTGCAAATAAAGATAGGTAGTAGTGATTTGTCTACTATTTACTCTGATGATTGCATAAGCTTAGCTATTGAATCTTTTACTAATTCGGTGCCATTTTGGGTATGTAAGCGTGATAAAGAAACCGCTGAAAATGTAACTACAACCGGAGATAAATATTGTCAAGCTTCAAATCCCACAACTTGGTACCAAACAATAGGTGGATTAAAAAAGATAAATGATTCTACATATGATATTTTCAGCATGTTCATGTCTCAAAGAAATGAGTCAAATATTAATTATGTTTTGGACGTTTTTGTAGTTGAAGATAGCATTTATTACAAACAAAAAGGCAGTTCTACTGACATTTACCATCGCAACGTGATGGTTGGGTTTGCAAGAATTCCTTCTGGAATATTACCAAAGAGCATTGCTGCAGGTAAACGATATTTATTTTCTAATCGTTTGAAGATTAAGCCATTTGCCAATGAAAAAAAATTATCTGTTATAGTGGTTGCATATGATTCTTTGAATAAGAAATATCTTAACTCGAGTAATTCAGTTTCTTTGATTTCAGAAACACCTCAAATTTGCATGGTTACTGCTGATTCTGCCAACAAAAACAATATTATTTGGCAACCATTGAACAGTAAAGGCAAGGTATACTTTGAAAAGGAAACCAATGTTACCAATCAGTTTATGATTATTGACAGTGCATCATCTTCAAAGCCAAGAATTTTTGTTGATAAGAATTCAAATGCGTCAATTAAACCGGAATCTTATCGTCTCATTTTTAAAGATACTTCAGCCCCTATTTCGGGAGTGAAATTCAGTCCTTCAATTTCCTCTGCTATTCACAAAACCATGCACCTTACAATCAACAAAGGCACAGGAAACGATTGGAACTTGATATGGTCATCATATGCAGGATTCCCTGTAGTTTCTTATGATATTTACAGAAGATTTGGATCAGGGGCATGGTCGAAAATCGGCTCAGTTTCCGGCAATGTAAATTCATACAGCGATATCAATGTGTCTGGTACCAATGTTGCATACAAAATATCAGTTATTGCCCCCAGTGCCTGCGATCCCAATGCATGGGCCAGATTAAGCAGTGAATCCAATATAGCCGATCAGAATTCCTTGAGAAATTTCATGTTGTGCCAATCAGACGTGATCATTCAACCCAATCCAACAGATCAGAGATTGCACATTCAATCCAACAGTAGGTCAGGTTTTATGAAATTTTATGAAATAAAAGATATTTCAGGTAGGATAGTGGGTTCAGGTTCAATCAATAACCTGCAGAAAAATATCGATGTATCTTACCTAAGGCAAGGAACTTATTTCATGGTTATCCATTATGATAATGGGTTAATAGACAAGAAATTTATTAAGTTATAAGTTCTGGTGTTGAACTAGTCAAGAAAAAAGAGCAAACCTGATAATATCAACACAATTCCGGTAAGAATTCCTGCATTGTGAGTCCAACGGTGGGCGTTTATTTTTTCAAGGCCCTTGTAAGCTATCCATATCCAGGCGAGCATGCTACCCAGGGTGGTGAGCAAATAAATCAGCGATAAAAAGGCAATCCACTGCCAGCCCTCAAATGCGAGGGAGAAATAAAACCCCTCGATTTCCAGACAGGGTGAGAGGAACATGGCCAACAACAAAGGCCAAATGCTGAATTCGGAACCTGAGCCAGCTCCATGAATATGAAAATGGTGGTGTTTATGATGGCGGTATAAAAACCAAAAACCAAGCCCCATCAGCAATCCGGCCGGCAGCCATTTAAACCATGTAGCGTGCACATCAATAAAAAGATTGCTTTGGGTGGCGATTACCAGCCCAATTAAAATGGTGCTGATAGCGTGGGCCATGGCAAGCATAAAGGAAAACCGCAGGGTCTTTTGAAGGTTCCAGCCCTGATGCTTTGCAATGCTTACCATGGGTAACCAATGGCTGGGAATAAGTCCGTGCAGTAAACTGATCAGAAACGCCCCCAGCAATTGTTCTCTCATGTGAGCGGCAAAATTAATGACTACCGGGCAGCTTACTAGCTTTCCATGGCAGATTTCATCATTTTATCACTCAAATCTCGCCCTAGATATCGGTCTATACCTGCGTGAACAGCATACAATACCGGCGTCAGCAATATGGCAACTGAAAGTTTGTATATATAGTTGATGGTGCCAATCTTGAGCACAGTGGCTGCTGACCAGTCTGCACCAAAGTAAAATGCGATAAATAATACAACGTAGCTGTCTATGAATTGTGAAACTATGGTGCTTCCGGTAGCCCTCAGCCATATCATATTGTGTCCGGTCCTTTTTTTAACCTGTGCAAACACAAAGGCATCTACAAGCTGCCCAATAAGGAAAGCAAAGAGGGAACCCATAATAATAAATAAACCTTGACCCAGTATTGCATTGAACGCAGTGTCCATTTCGGGAATACCTTGTTCTTGTTTACTTTTTATCCAGAAATCGGCGCCTTCCAGTTGCATGGCCCCCAAAATCATGAGAAAGCTGTATACCAGCATGCCTGCAGCCAGATAGGAAAGTGTTTTTACACCTTTTCTGCCGTAATATTCGTTGATAATATCGGTAAGGATGAAAACAACCGGCCACAACATTACACCTGCCGTTAGGTTAAAATCAAAAGTTTCTCCTCCCAGTGAAATGCCCGCTGGTGGCAGCCCCAGCGATCCTTCCAATGAAAATATTTTGGTGCCAATTACTTCAGCAACGATGGCATTGGTTAAAAATAAAAAGCCCAGAAATATGAATAACTTCTGATGTTTATTTTCTTGAAAAGCAGTATTTTCCATTATGTTATTTCAATTATTTGTTTATCTTCAGCAATTACCACATTTTTAAATCCGTGATTTAATAATCTGCTTTTCCATGCAGACAATGCGGGTAAATCACCGTGCACAAGAAAGATGCCTTTTACCCGAGAAATACGCTGACAATCCAAATAGCCGAGCATTTCCGCATAGTCGGCGTGGGCACTGAAATAGGGCATGTGGGCAATTCGCGCTTCTACAGGAAAATCATCTCCAAAAATCCTGACCGGATTTACACCATCCCTGAGCCTGCCCGCCAGACTATCGGGCGTTGCATAACCTACCAGCAAGATGGTGTTTCTGGCATCTTGAATATTGTTGGCTATATGGTGCTTTATTCGTCCGGCTTCCGCCATACCGCTGGCCGAAATGATAATGCAGGGACCCTGATTTTCATTAATTTTCTTCGAATCTTCAACCTTGGATATATAATGCAGGGTAGGGAAATCAAAGGGATTGCCATCTTTACTGATGTAATCCAAAATTTCTCGGTTGAATTCCTCTCGATGACGCCCCATGATGTGCGTGGCCTGAACGCTTAGGGGAGAGTCTACATAGACGTTTATGTTGGGTAGTTTTCTTTGAAAGGCCAGCCTGTCCAGCAAATAAATGATTTCCTGCGTTCTGTCTACGCTAAATGCCGGTATGATTATTTTTCCATTTTGATTGATGCACGTTTCCGATACCAGCTGCAGCAATGCTTGTTCTGCATCTTCAGCTGCCGGGTGTAAACGATCCCCATAGGTGCTTTCGCATACAATATAATCCGAAGGTGGAAAAGGGCGGGGGCCATCGAGAATACTGTCTCCCGGTCTGCCAATATCTCCGGTGTAAGTGAGCGTAACCGGCACGCCATTTTTTAGCAGCTCCAGGGTAATGGCAACTGAGCCCAATATATGTGCGTTTGGGGTAAGGAATACCCTGGTGTCTTTGCCTATGGTTTTCCAGCTCTCATTCTTAATAAACTGAAATAAGGAGAGGGTCTGCTGCACGTCGTCTTCATCGTACAATAATTCCAGGACCGGCTCTCCGCGAGCAATCCTTCTTTTATTTACCCGATCAAGGTCGGTTTTCTGGATTTTTGCACTGTCCATCAGCATAAGACGACATAAGTCTGCAGTGGCCTCATTACAGTAAATAGGACCGGAAAAACCTTCCTTTACCAATCGGGGCAAAAGTCCTGAATGGTCGATGTGTGCATGGGAAAGAATAACACAATCAATGGATGCAGGGTCAAATCCAAAATGACGATTCAGAAAATCACCGGCGCGGCCTTCCCCTTGAAAAAGCCCACAATCCAGCAGCAGTTTTTCTCCATACTCAGTGGTGATAAGGTGCTTGGATCCGGTTACCCTGCCGGCAGCTCCGTGAAAAGTTATATTCATGGTGTGAACATCTTTATAAAATGAGATTTGATTTTCGGCCCGTGTTTTGCAAATATCAACAAGAATGCACCCGCTGAAATATATTCTTTTCACGATTTTAACCACATTGTTTTTTTGTGTCAGTTACCAAGGTTGGGCACAAACTGCAGAGGTTTGGGTTCAAAAAGGCATTCAGTCTGAAAGGAATGGAGATTTTAAAAACGCTTTGGAATGTTACAGTCAGGCAGTGAAGTTAGAACCACAGCTGGCCACGGCATGGTTCAACAGGGGCGTGGCAAGGATTAAACTTAAGCAATACAGCATGGCTGTGGTAGATCTTAATAAATGCATATTGCTTGATACCGGCTTTCAGGAGGCCTATTTCAATCGCGCACTGGCACTCTGGCGAAGCGGAAATCTTCAGTTTGCCCTCACGGATATTTCAAAATACCTGGCTTATTTTCCTTATCACAAAGAGGCAAGAGAATTGCGATTTTCAATCGCATTGGAAGCTGAAGATTGGGACTTGGCCATACAGGATTTAAAACGACAGTCGGAAAAAGACACCCTGAACAAATCAGATTTGATGCTCGCAACCCTTTATGAAAAGGCTGGCAAGAACGATCTGGCATGCAAACACATGGAAAGAGCCATATCGCTCTCACCGGATGATGTAATGCTCCAGCATTCGGCGGCAATGTTATTTCAAAGAACCGGCAGATACCAGCGCAGCATGGAAATACTGAACAGAATATTGTTGGTTGAGACCATTTCAAATGCCCTGCTTTTAGAAATAAAGCATTTGAAAGCGGATAATTTTTTTTTCATGAAAGATTACACTTCTGCCGCAGATATGTATACCACCCTTTTGCAATCAGATACCGGCAATGCCAACTTGCTCGCTGATTATGGACATTGTCTGCTTCAGCTAGAAAAATACACCGAGGCAGAGATTATTTTGACCCGGGCCCTGAGAATGAAAAGCACCTCACTTGCTTACATATATTTGGGCCGGGGGCTGGCCAGGGTGAAACTTCAAAAAGGCAATGAGGCCTGTGAAGATTGGGGGAAAAGCTACAATCTAGGCGAAAAAGCCGCTTTGAAATATCTTGAAACCTATTGTAATAAGAAAGAATGAATCAGTTATCAAAAATGATGAAAACAGTCCTTTTTGCACTATGTGTAACTTTTGTGGTTGTTATGTCTTGTAATTCCACTTCGCCTTCAAAACCAATTGCCTCGAAACAATCCGAAGTACAGGATAAATGTATCCGTGAAATTTGCACCGTACGTAAAAGCGATGGAGCAAGAGTCTGCTACTTCAGAATAGGATGTATACGAAAAGACGGGTGGGACACCCTGCCGGAAATTAAATTCTGGTGCAGAATTGTAACACTCAGCAAAGACAGTTTGCTCGCCAATGTGGTGGAAAATAGGAGAGGGCTTGCTGTTTTTTCCAAAAAGATGATTGATAGTCTGGAACAGCGCGGTCATTTGCACCGCTTCAGGGATGAACTGGCCGGCTTTTATGGCATAGATTCTAACCATCATATCCGATTCACCTCAGGAAAAAATCATTTTTATCGATTTGATAAAATCGGTAACCAAATGAAACGGGGAATTGAATTGTTCGATAGTTTTGGTGTGGACCCATTTTATGCTCAAAGTGTACTTCTTATCGAAAGTCCGGGTTCAAACAAGCAAAAAAGTACTGCCGGTGCCTATGGCAACTTCCAGTTAATGCCTTTTGTGGCCAGGAAATACGGACTGCGTGTGGACCGATATCAGGATGAAAGAGAGAATTTTGACAGAAGTGCCTATGCAGCAGCGAGACTGATCAAAGAAATTTGTATTCCTTATGCACGCAAATGGTGCGAAACGTATGGATTTGAAGTGGATGAGTCCGCCCTGTGGTTTAAACTGCTGGCATTACACAACTACAACGCAGGCGCGGGTACCGTTAGAAGTGCCATGGCCGCTCTTCCAAAGCACGTACAGGGTAATGATCTCATAAAAACGCTATGGAAAACCAGTGCCGGATATTTTAGAAGTGAAGCACAAAACTACTCTCAGCTAGCCCTGGCCTGTTACCTAGAGTTTGAAAAGCAAAATTCGCTTCATACAGAAGAAGCGCGGGTGCTTTATTCAAAGGATTAACGGAAAATAGGGCTTCTGTAAATACCCCATTTACACAACCTGTAGGTTATACTTACACGAAGCACCCCCAGACCGTATTTCGAGCTTCTCATAAAATTGATGGAACTGGCTTCCTCAAAATACTTTGTAGGGCAGGTAATCTCGCCGATTTCAAAACCACTCATGAAAATTTGCCCGATCATTTCATTGTCAAAAACAAAGTCATCTGAATTCAAATGATATTTGATGGTATTCAGTACCTCACCTGAAAAAGCCCTGTATCCGGTATGGTATTCTGCCAGTTTTTGATTTAGCATGATATTCTGAAATAAAGTAAGCAGACGGTTGGCGATATACTTATACAAAGGCATTCCCCCTTTTAATGCACCCTTGCCAAGGATTCGACTGCCAAAAACAACCGGGTACACACCCTCCGCTATGAGATATGCCATGCTGCGAATGAGTTTTGGTGTATATTGATAATCGGGATGCAACATGATCACAACATCTGCTCCCAGTTCTCTGGCGTTATCATAACAAGTCTTTTGGTTGCCGCCATATCCACGATTGTTTTTGTGAACCACTACATGCCCGATTCCCAGTTCTTTAGCAAGTTGAGAGGTGTTGTCTTTGCTGGCGTCATCCACCAGGATAACATCATCTACAATGTCGAAAGGAATCTCTTTGTAGGTCTTTTCCAGGGTTTTACCAGCATTGTATGCTGGCAATACCACCACTATTTTTTTTCCAAGTATCACAACACAAAATTCAGACTCTTTGTCCATTCTATGCATCGGAGATTTGTGAACACTCCCTGGATTGGTTAATAAAATTTTGGCAATGAACAATTACAAATAATAGAAAAACAAACATATAGAAACCTTATTTAGAATGAATTTAAATTAAAATCAATGTGAACAATTTGTTTTAACCGCCTAATTGCAAATTCTATATTTGCACCGCGAATAACTGCGTTCAAATTAGCATGCAAAGACAAATGAGAACTTTGGTAATGGCCGCCGCACTTTCGCTTTCATTTTCATTGAAAGCACAGTTTAAAGCCAGCGCCGAGGAAGGTAAAAAGCTCTACGAAGCGAACAACTGTGGCAGCTGTCACGCGTTAGACAAAAAAGTAGTTGGCCCCGCGCTGAGGGGTGTAACCGAAAGAAGAAGCGAAGAGTGGCTGATCAAATGGATTCGCAACAACGAAGCTTTTAGAAAAAGTGGCGATGCCGATGCCAATGCCCTATACAAAGAGTATGGTGGCGCTGCCATGAATATCTTCGAGAACCTTTCACCGGATCAGGTTAAACACATTCTCGAGTACATTAAAACGGCCCCTAAGCCCACCGCAGCAAAAACGTCAGCAGCTGTTGCCGGTGATGAAGGGTCAAAAAGTGATTCCAACACACAATATGTTTTACTGGCCCTCATCGGTATTTTTGTTATTGTTCTAATTATACTGGGCAAAGTAAGAAATACCCTGCGCAGACTTGCAGCTGAGCAAGATGGAACTGCAGAAGATGAAAACAAAGGTTCTTTCCTGAAAGGTCTTTTACCCGAAAAATTAGCCAAAATGAATCCAACAGTTCTGATTGTATTCACTGTTGTGATTCTTGGTGGAATCGGTTTTGTATCGTCATATAAATTTGGAATTACAGAAATAGGTGTTCAAAAGGGTTATGCTCCAAAACAACCCATTGCATACAGCCACAAGCTGCATGCCGGCGATCTGAAAATTGACTGTAAATATTGCCACATCGGTGTAGAAGAGAGTAAATCAGCTACCATCCCTTCATTGAACATATGTATGAACTGCCACAAGGGTGTTCAAAAGGCATCTACTGCCGAGGGAGATGAGATTTCACCCGAAATCGCCAAAATATACAAAGCACTGGATTATAATCCGGAGAAAATAGGAGCTGAGGCTTTTGGAAACAATCCCAAGCCCATCCGCTGGGTTCGTATTCACAACCTTCCCGATCATGCTTATTTCAACCATAGTCAGCACGTAAAAGTTGCCGGACTGGCCTGTCAGACCTGCCACGGACCTATTGAGAAAATGGAAGTGGTTCAGCAGTGGAGCTCTCTCCAGATGGGCTGGTGTATTGATTGTCACAGGAATGCTGGAATTGATGCAGCAAACAACAATTATTATGCTGCACTTCATGAAAAGGCAGCCAAAGATTTAAAGGATAACAAAAATAAGAGTCAGTACTTCGGCCCGGATGGCAAGGTTAGAATAACACCTGCCATGAATGGTGGTCTCGAATGTGCCAAGTGTCACTATTAATAGCAAAGAACTAAAATGTCCAATAACATAAAGTACTGGAAAGGTGAGGAGGAACTGGCTAAAGATCCGGCGTTCCTTGCTGCACGAAAAAATGAATTTCCCGATGCACTTCCTCTGGACGAAGTGCTGGGTGAAGATGGTGTGGAACTAAACTCAAACCGAAGAGATTTTCTAAAATTCTTTGGTTTCAGCGTAACCGCAGTTGCACTTGCTGCATGCTACAAGACCAAAGTTAGACATGCTGTCCCTTATCTTGTTAAACCTGAAGACGTAACCCCCGGTGTTGCATCCTACTACTCTTCTACTTGTGGAGCCTGCAGCACAGGTTGTGGTGTAGAAGTAAAAGTACGCGAAGGACGCCCCATTAAGGTTGATGGCAATCCACGCTCTGCAATCAGTAAAGGTGGTTTGTGTGCAACCGGGCAGGCAAGCATTCTTTCTCTATATGATACGGAAAGACTTGCCAATCCTCTGGCCAATGGTGCAGAAGCTGCCGACTGGGCTAAATTAGACCAGTCAATTACCGGCAAGCTGAAAGAAATTGACCAAGCTAAAGGCAGAATTGTTATTCTTAGCCAAACCATTCATAGCCCTTCTACCTTAAAGGCCATTTCTGATTTTAAAGCCAAATATACAACAGCTGAACACGTAACTTATGATGCCATTTCCTACAGTGGTATCATCACTGCAAACAATGAGGATTTTGGTAAAGCAGCCATTCCTTCATACAAGTTTGAAAACGCAGAACTCATTGTAAGTTTTGGTGCAGATTTTCTGGGTTCATGGATTTCTCCCGTTGAATTTACAAAAGGATATGTGGCCAACCGCATTCCTACTGCAGGAAAAATCATGAGTAAACATATTCAGTTTGAATCCAATCTGAGTATGACGGGTACCAACGCCGATGAGCGTTTCCCAATGAAGGCCTCCAAAGAACTACTTTACCTAAGCAGCCTCTATAACAATATTGCAGGAAAAGCCGGTAGCAAACAAATCCCAGTCGCTCAGAATGCCGAATTGGCAGGAAACAGCATTAAAAAAACTGCTGAATTGCTGTGGAATGCTAAAGGTAAATCTCTGGTGATTTCAGGATCTAACGATCCGGTGGCCCAGAAACTGGTGAATGCTATTAACATGCTGCTGGAAAACTATGGCAAAACCATAGATATCAGCAATCACAGCAACCAGTATAAAGGAGTGGATGCAGATACTGACAATCTTTTGAAAGATCTGACTGCCGGGAAAATAGCCGCTGTTATCTTTTACAATACCAATCCTGTATACAATCACAGCGCTGCCTGGGCAGAAGCAATCAAGAAGTCGGCTCTGTCTGTAAGCTTCGCATCAACCAAAGATGAAACGGCCGGCGTTTGTCAGTATGTTTGTCCTGATAACCACTACCTGGAAAGCTGGGGAGATGCAGAACCACGTGTTGGGGAGTTCCATTTCGTACAACCCACCATTAGCAATGTTTTCAATACCCGCCAGGCACAGTTAAGCCTGCTGACATGGGCTGAAGCTACACCCAAAGCGGAAAATGATCCTTTTGCTTCTAAAGCCATACTTTCTCAAAAGTTGAGTGCTTCTCCCTATTACATATACATCAAAAGTAACTGGGCCGGTAAATTGAGCAGCAAAGAGGCATTCAATAAAGCATTACATGATGGCGTATGGTCTGAAACATCAGAAACCAAGCCAGTATCTTATGCAGGCGATGTAGTAGCGCTTGCAGATGCCATTACCCGCAGCAACAAAAACAGCGGAACTGATCTTGTACTCTATTCACAGGTATATGTTAAAGACGGTGCACATGGAAATAACCCTTGGTTGCACGAAATGCCGGATCCCGTGAGCAAAGTAACTTGGGATAATTATGTTTCTCTTCCCAAATCTTTGGCCCATAAATTAGATCTGCGTGAAGGAGATACTGTGAATGTTAAAGCAGGTGGGCTTACCCTGAATAATGTTCCTGCCATGGTACAGCCAGGTCAAGCCAATGACACAGTAGGCCTTGCACTAGGATATGGTCGAACTGCAGCTGGTAAAGTTGGTGGAAACAAAGAAAAAGGATTTGACACAGTTGGTGTATCTGCCTGGCCATTGACATCGTCTCAGAACGGAAGCCGTGGCTGGGTAGTTAGCGGTGTGGAAATTTCCAAAGGTGATGAAACCTACGCACTTGCCCAAACCCAAACGCATCACAGCATTGAAGGTCGTGATCTTGTTCGTGAAGCCAGTTATGCCGATTGGAAAAAGAATCCTAAGGCCGGCAACGATAAAGAAAAAACCCACGTATACACCATTTGGGAGAAACGCGATTACCGCAAAGACGGGTCTCCAAACCATCTTTGGGCTATGGCCATTGATCTCAATGCCTGCACCGGTTGCGGAAGTTGCGTGGTGAGTTGTTCAATTGAGAACAACGTACCTGTGGTAGGCCGTGATGAAATTCGTTTGCGTCGTGAAATGACATGGATACGAATTGACCGTTACTATAGTTTTGCCAACTCATCCAAAGAAATTGAAGGTAATTATGTTACCCGTGAAAAGGAGATAGGCCAGATTGATAAATCTGATAACGGTGAATTTGCACATTGGGAAAATATCAAGGTTGTTCATCAGCCCATGATGTGCCAGCATTGCTCTCAGGCACCATGCGAAACTGTATGTCCTGTATTGGCTACAACCCATAGTACTGAAGGTTTGAACCAAATGACATACAACCGCTGTATCGGTACTAAATATTGCGGAAACAACTGCCCCTACAAGGTTCGTCGTTTCAACTGGTTCCGCTACAATGACAACGATAAGTTTGATTTCCACTTTAATAATCCCCTTGGTAAAATGGTTATCAACCCCGATGTAACGGTTCGTACCCGTGGCGTTATGGAAAAATGCTCATTCTGCGTTCAAAGAATTCAGGAAGGCAAACTCAAAGCCAAGCGTGAAGGTAAATCGCCCAACGAGGTTAAAGTTGAAACCGCCTGTCAGCGTGCTTGTCCTGCAAATGCCATCGTTTTTGGTGATTTACACAACCCAGACAGCGAAATCAGCAAGCTGTACAAAAACGAGCGTACATTCGGCGTATTGGAAGAAATCAACGTTCAGGGCAGCGTTAGGTACATGACCAAAATTCGTAACACAGAAACAATTTAAAAACCCCAAGCATCAACAAAATGATACATGATTCACTCATTAGGGAACGCCTGGTAACCGGAGGCAAAACAGCCTCGGATGTAACCCGTGATATAGCCAGGCCCATTCTAAACAAGCCCTCTACCGCATGGAAAGTGGGTTTCACCCTGTCGGTAATCTTTTTGGGTATTTTCGTGGTAAGTCTTTTCTGGACATTATGGACCGGAATTGGAACATGGAATATCAATAAATCAGTAATGTGGGGCTGGGATATTACCAACTTTGTATTCTGGGTGGGTATTGGTCACGCAGGTACTTTGATTTCAGCGATTTTGCTTCTTTTCAGACAGAAATGGAGGATGAGTATTAACCGTTCTGCAGAAGCGATGACCATATTTGCAGTAATTTGTGCAGCTATGTTCCCTGTGTTTCACATGGGACGTGTGTGGGTAGGTTACTGGGCACTGCCTCTACCCAATGCCTTTGGCTCACTTTGGGTAAACTTTAATTCACCTTTGTTGTGGGATGTATTTGCGATCTCTACATATTTCAGCGTGTCATTGCTTTTCTGGTACATCGGATTAATTCCTGATATCGCAACCATTCGCGACAAGGTTAAAACCAAAGCTGCTCAATACTGGTACCGTTTCTTTTCAATGGGCTGGACTGGAAGCACCCGCACCTGGGCACGTTATGAATTGATATCATTGATTTTGGCCGGTCTGAGCACCCCGCTGGTATTGTCTGTGCACACCATTGTATCTACAGACTTTGCCACATCCGTAATTCCAGGATGGCACACCACTATTTTTCCTCCGTACTTTGTTGCTGGTGCGATATTCTCTGGTTTCGGTATGGTGGCTACGCTGCTGGTAGTTGCACGCAAAGTGATGAACTATGAAAATTACATTACCATTGGTCACCTGGAAGCAATGTGTAAGATTATCATGCTTACCGGCACACTGGTTGGTATTGCATACTTAACTGAATTCTTCATAGCCCAATATTCAGGCGTTGAATATGAACAGTATGCATTTCTTAACCGTGCAAGCGGACCTTACTGGTGGGCATACTGGAGCATGATGTTTTGTAATCTGGTTTCACCTCAGGTATTTTGGTTCAAATGGGCCCGTACAACGCCTTGGTTCATTTTTATCATGAGTATTGTAGTTAACGTGGGAATGTGGTTCGAACGTTTCGTAATCATTGTTACTTCTTTGCACAGAGATTACTTGCCTAGCAGCTGGGTAATGTATGCCGGTTCGCTTACTGAGATTGGACTGTTTCTGGGAACTTTCGGAATATTCTTTACCTGTTTCTTCCTGTTCGCCAAGTTCCTGCCCGTTATCAATATGTCAGAAATTAAAACCATTCTTCGCAACCGCGAATAATTAAAAAGGAGACGACCATTCATGGGAATAATAGATAATAACCTTAGCCTTCGCGACAGAAATAAAATGTTGCTGGGTATTTGGGAAGATGAAGACAAACTGGTAGAAGCCACCAGTAAGCTTGTACACGCCGGTGTGAAAATTCAGGATGTGTATACCCCTTATCCGGTTCACGGACTAGACAGAATTATGGGTGTTCGCCGAAGCTGGCTATCCATTGTGGCCTTTTTGTGCGGTACCACAGGTTTCAGTCTGGCATTTTGGATGATATACTACATGTATGTTCAGGATTGGCCGCTGGATGTAGGTAATAAACCTGTGCGTTTCAGCCCAAGCTGGGTTCCAGTATTGTTTGAAGCCACCGTATTATGCACTGCTTTCGGTATGGGTTTCTTTTTCTTTCTCAGAAACAGAATGATTTGGGGTATTAAACCTGAACTGTTAGATGAAAGACAAACAGATGATCGCATGGTGATTGCAGTTGAGACCGGCGAGGGAGTAGATGAAAAAAAAGTATTACAGATCATGAAGGACCACGGTGCCGTGGAACTGCGTGAAAGAAACGGAGGGGTTCAAACCACCATTTAAAAAAGTATCATTCATGAAAAGCGTTTTGTATATCAGTGCCGGTATGATTGCCCTTGCGGCAGTTTCTACCGGATGTGTGAGCCGTGGTAATGATACCGGCTGGGAATATGCTCCCGATATGGCATACTCCAAAGGTTATGAGCCATACAATCAGGGAGACAGCAACAGTGTAAATCCTTATGGTATGAGTATGCGTGAACCTGTACCCGGAACTGTGGCCATTGGCAAAGAAGCTACACACTATCCTTTCGATAATAGTGCCGATGGATATGAGGCCTCCAAATCATTAAATTACCCCGCAGATTTTGAAGATAAAAATGAAAGAGGTAAATATCTCTTTGGAATTTATTGCACACCCTGTCACGGTGCTAATGGCGGAAATGATGGTGAAATCTTCAAGAAAGGTTTAGGCAAACCAGCATGGCCTAATTTTCAAGATAAGTATATCAAAGAAATTACAGTTGGTCAAATCTATCACACTTTAACCTATGGTAAAAATAATATGGGCAGCCATGCTTATGCTCTTAAACCTATGGATAGATGGAGGGTTATCAGGTATGTGAAACAATTAAGTGGTGCCGGCGCAGAACCTGCTGCAGCCAAAGATAGCACTACCGTAAAACCCAACAATTAACTTAGAAAACTCAATGGGACACGGACATCATAAAATTGAGATTACTCAGGAACAATTCACCGTTCCTGCTAAAGCCAAAAAATTTGCCATAGGACTTACTATAATCGGTTTAATCCTGGCAGGCATTGGAATCGCAACCATCAATAAAAATGGTTCACACGGCCACGGCCATGAAACAACAACTGAAAAACACGAACACTCGGCAGGTGCGGAAGCTGGTGATGCTCACGCTGCAGCCACCGAACATCATGGTAATGTTGAAAATGAAAATTTTGGCCCCAGGGCTACTTTTCACACTCAGGATAAACCATGGACAACCCGTATCTGGTCCAATATTCTGATTGTAGGATATTTATTATTCATGGTTTCTTTGGCAGCATTATTCTTTGTGGCCGTTCAATACATTGCCAATGCCGGTTGGAGTGCTGCAATAAAAAGAGTACCAGAAGCCATATCTACATTCTTTCCGGTAGGTTTTGCCCTGGCTTTTATCGCTATTTTGGTTGCGAAAAGCGATTTGTATCACTGGGTTCACTACGAACACCTTCACTTGACCAAAGGACAGCCAGGTTTTGATGCCATTCTGGATGGAAAATCATGGTTTCTTAACAGCAAAATGTTCCTGATATTCCCAGTGGTATTAGTGGCAATCTGGTGGTTGCTTGGTCGCAAACTCAGAAGTCTTTCAGTTGCTGAAGATGCTGCTCAACCTGGTGATGTGACTTTCTTCAAGAAAAGCATCCGCTACAGTGCAGGTTTCGCTGTTATCTATGGCTTTACAATTGCCGTGGTAGCTTGGCTTTGGATGATGAGCATCGATGCACATTGGTTTAGTACCATCTTTGGTGTCTATAACTTTGCCACCTCTTGGGTAACCGCATTAACCATCATTTGTCTGTTTGTACTTTATCTAAAATCACAGGGATATTTAAAGATTGTAACCGATGAGCACATACATGATTTAGGTAAGTTTATGTTTGCATTCTCTATTTTCTGGACTTACATCTGGCTGAGCCAATACCTGTTGATATGGTATGCCCACATTCCCGAAGAAATGTCTTACTATCAGATTCGCTTTGAAGAGTATAAATTCAATTTCTTGCTGAATGTTGTGCTTAACTTTATTTGTCCTTTCCTCATTCTGATGATGAGAAATGCTAAAAGAAATCCCGTTGTTCTTACCGTTATAGGATGCATTCTGATATTTGGCCACTACCATGATGTGTGGCTGATGGTTGTGCCTGGTGTATATGGTCCAGGCCAGCAGATTGGTTTGCTTGAAATAGGCACTCTATTTACATTCGGCGGTATCTTTATCTACTGGGTTCTTACTGCACTCACCAAGCGTGGTTTAATTCCTGTAAATCATCCTTACATAGAAGAATCTGCCAACCACGATGTAGGCGTTTAATATTAAAATTTCAGAAGCCCCGGATAATCTTCCGGGGCTTTTTATTTTATGGCATTTTTAGGCCTCCTTCTCTTAAAATAAATTATTTTTGTAACCATGGATATTAGCAGCAAATATGACCCGTCGTTGATAGAGGAAAAGTGGTATCGGTATTGGATGGAAAAAGACTTTTTCCGTTCTGTGCCTGATGAGCGCGAGTCATATTGCATTGTTATACCACCGCCCAATGTTACCGGTGTGCTGCACATGGGCCATATGCTCAATAATACCATTCAGGATGTGTTGATTCGCCGTGCCCGTATGCAAGGAAAAAACGCCTGTTGGGTTCCGGGTACCGACCATGCCAGTATTGCAACAGAAGCCAAGGTGGTGAAGATGCTGGCAGATAAGGGAATAGCCAAGAAAGATCTTTCAAGAGACGAATTTTTGGAGTATGCCTGGGAATGGACCCATAAATATGGAGGTATAATACTGGAACAACTTAAAAAGCTAGGTGCCAGTTGTGATTGGAATCGTACGCGTTTTACCATGGAGCCCTCACTGTATGATGCGGTCATTGATGTATTTATCGATTTATACCAAAAAGGACTTATTTACAGAGGCACCAAAATGGTGAATTGGGATCCGCAAGGAAGAACAACACTGAGTGATGAAGAAGTGATTTTTAAGGAGGTAAACGATAATCTTTACTATGTAAAATATATATCAGCCGATAATCCCAATGAATTTATCAGTGTTGCCACGGCCCGACCCGAAACCATAGCTGGAGACGTAGCTGTATGTGTCCATCCGGAAGATGAGCGCTATAAAGCATGGATAGGAAAACAGGTATATGTGCCGCTCATTAACCGCAAAGTGCCTGTTATAGCGGATGATTACATCGCCATTGACTTTGGAACGGGTGTGTTAAAAGTAACCCCGGCCCATGATATTAATGACTATAAAATAGGGGAGAAGTATAACCTTCCGGTATATGACACCCTGAATGAAGATGGAACAATTTCAGAAGCGGGCTTGCTATTTATAGGTAAAGATAGGTTTGAGGCCAGGAAATGCTGGATTAAAGAACTTGAAAAAAATAGCTTACTTGTCAAAACAGAACCATACAAACATAATGTTGGTTTTAGCGAAAGAACAGATGCGGTAGTGGAGCCCAGAATCAGCACACAGTGGTTCATGGATATGCAGTCCTTTATGAAGAAAAATCCAGAAGTGCTTTCATCGGTTATGAACGATGAAATTTCTTTTTATCCTGCCAAATTTAAAAATACCTATAATCACTGGATCTCAAATATAAAAGACTGGAATATTAGCAGGCAATTGTGGTGGGGGCATCGTATACCTGCATGGTACAGCCCCGATGGTCAATTTGTTGTTGCTAAAAATGCAAATGATGCTGTGGCTGAATTTGCAAAAAAACAAGTGATAATTAATCCGGCAGCGTTGAAACAGGATGAAGATGTGCTGGATACTTGGTTCAGCAGCTGGCTTTGGCCAATTAGTGTGTTTGACGGATTTACAGAATCGGGTAAAAAAGAACTCGACTATTATTATCCTACCAACGATTTGGTAACGGCGCCCGAAATCATCTTTTTCTGGGTGGCCAGAATGATTATGGCTGGTTATGAATACGGTGGTAAAAAACCCTTCAAAAATGTATACTTCACAGGCATTGTTCGCGATAAGCTGAGAAGAAAAATGAGCAAGAGTCTGGGCAATAGCCCGGATCCGCTCGATTTGATTGCTAAATACGGTGCCGATGGCGTAAGAATGGGCATGTTGCTCTGTTCTCCTGCGGGAAACGATATTTTATTTGATGAAACTCAGGTGGAACAGGGTAGAAATTTTTGCAATAAAATCTGGAATGCATACCGATTGATTTCCGGTTGGGAAGCAGATGAGCATATCCCTGTAAGGCCCAATGAGAAACAAGCGCTGCAATGGTTTGATGCCAAAGCAGATGGGGCAACTTCAGAAATGGATAAAGCATTCCAGGAATTCAGGCTTAATGATGCCCT
Organism: Bacteroidia bacterium; assembly: GCA_044371405.1. Classification (GTDB taxonomy): domain Bacteria; phylum Bacteroidota; class Bacteroidia; order NS11-12g; family UBA955; genus RGEC01. The sequence goes on along the minus strand of JBILTS010000017.1, from coordinate 2,054 downwards.
TATGGCTGTTTACAAACTCGTTTGGGATGATTTCTGCAGTGTGCTGCTGGAAGCCATCAAGCCCCCTCAAGGCGAGAAACTGAATCCGCAAACCCTCGGGCAAGTGAAGCAACATTTTGATGGATTGATGAAATTACTGCATCCATTCATGCCCTTTATTACAGAGGAACTCCACCATGCATTACATGAATCCAACCCTGAAAAACCCTGTATTATTGATGCATATCCAATATCGAAAGGGAAGGAACAGCCGTCAGAGTTGCCTCTGCTGCTGGTTGCAGAAATACGGAATGTGCGAAACAGCAAGGGTGTTTCACCCAAAGAAAAGCTGGAAGTTGTATTGATAAGTCAGGATGCAGTTTTTGCAGAAAATTGCGCATTGATTGAAAAGCTTGCCAATGTTAATCTGCATATCAACGGAGAAAAACCGGAATCTGCTGTTTCTGTAATGGCCGGAACTTCGCAGGCGTTTATAAAATTAAATATTACAGTGAATGTAGAGGCGGAAAAGCAAAGACTGCAGGGAGAAATTGACTACTTACACGGTTTTATGAAAAGTGTTGACGCGAAATTGTCAAACGAAAAATTCGTTGCTAATGCCAAGCCGGATGTTGTTGACAGGGAAAAACAGAAAAAGGCAGATGCCGAGCAGAAAATATTGAGACTGCAGGCGCAATTGCAGTCGTTGTAAACTTATTTTCGGGTTTTTACATGCTTGAGGTGGTACTCGCCTAGCAAATTCCCCATCATTTTTCCTTTCTCGATACCATCAATGAAGTGAATGCCTCCGTAAAGGCGGCTCATGCATGCTTCGTTGGCCGCTTCGCGGAAATTTCTAAAACTTCTGGCACCGAGCCCAAACTCGATTTGCGTGCTGTCGGTAAATGCATACTCACCAAACATGGAAGTTAACAGGGTGGCGGAGGAGGAACTGACAACACTATGTGCACTTGGATATTCAGGAAACGGGGGCGTTTGAATGGCAGGGGTCCAACTGCTATCAATGTATTTTCTGATTACAGTTTCAGGCCTTACATATTCAGTTTTATACTTGGTGTCCCATGTAACAATGAAGGCGTCGAAAATGACTGCACTTAAACGTGCAATTCCTTCTGCAGATTTAAACAAATCATACTGTTTCTGTTTGGCTATGTTGCTAAAAATACTCAGCCAGTGACCTGGAGGTGAAATTCGCAATACTCCAATGGTAGCATGACCATAATGAATGGAAGAATTGGGATTGTCATCCCAGTATTTTGCAATGGCTAAAAAACTGCTATCCTGATTTTTGCTTTGGTCATAAACCTGCTTTGCTATTTTGAAAAAGCGACTATTTTTATTATTGCTGAACGGTTCTGGTGCCGGAATCGTTATGGCAGAAGCCGAAGGTACAACAGCAGTGCGTATTTTAAACCAGTTTGGCTCCAGCGCATCTCCAAATTCGGGAAGTGTGGGTTCCCATTTGCCATCAGCATTTTTTACCAGATAAAAACCGGTTCCTCTTGTCTTTGAATAATTATCGCTTTTGGCCCATCGGAAAATGGCAGCACCCACAGAATCTCCATAGCTTACCGAATTTTTAAATGTTTTAGATGGTAAGTTTTTCTTATAGTATGCTAATTTACGCTCTCTGAAGTTTACGATGCTATCCTCCTGAAAAACCAGCTTTTTACTGGTATAGGTGTGGGCACACATAGCAACTAAATCCAAACAATAGCCCAAACTGGTATCTGGCTTAGGTATGCTTTTTAATTCTCTGAGTTGACCGGCCAAAGAGATAAAATCTTTAGAAAATGGCACCAGTGATTCGTATGCAGCAACCCCTGCATAGTAATACCTTCTGCTGGCTACAGGTGGTGGAATCCTGTCAACCACCACAGCATTCTGAATGGCAATATTACATTCCGTAAGAATATCGTGCTTAAGGATTATTTTTTCAGTGCTGTTTTTAGTACAAGCTGAAAGACAGATTAGTACAGCGATAAGACAGTAATTAAATTTCATAGCTAACGCAAATTTAAGGTTTTAACTAAAAACTAAAACTGAATGTTTAA
>JBILTS010000107.1:0-7532 GCA_044371405.1 Bacteroidia bacterium | reverse complement strand
CAAACGCATTTGGTTTCACTGTGCTTCCCTTGGTGAATTCGAGATGATTAGGCCCTTGCTGGATGCACTGAAAACAGAACAGCCGGAAACCAGTATTGTCATATCCTTTTTTTCACCTTCGGGCTACGAACAACGCAAAGATTATCCCTGCGACGGCGTATTTTATCTGCCGCTGGATTTTGATCACAACGCCAAGCTATGGTATCGATATGTACAGCCGGATATAACAGTTTTTGTAAAGTATGAATTCTGGCTCCGCTACATGCAGCAGGGCCTGAAATATGGCAGTAAAATGGTGGCAGTAGGTTGTTTGTTTCGCGAGGAACAGTTCGTGTTCGAACCCTGGGCAAAACCCTGGAAGCGCTGTCTGCAGGATTTTGACCGGGTTTTTGTGCAAAATGAACAGAGTGCCGAGAAAGCCCGCACAGAAGGGCTTCGCAATCTCAGCATCAGCGGAGATACCCGTTTTGACAGGGTGCTTGATGTGATAAGGGAAACCGCTCCCATGCCAGAAATTGCACTGTTTAAAGGCGATAATATTCTTTGCGTGGCAGGTAGCTGCTGGCCTCCGGAAGAAAAATTACTGCAGGTATTTTTTGAAAACAATGCCATGCCGGTGAACCGGAAATTTGCGCTGGTACCGCATGATATCAGCAAAAAGCACATTCAGGAAATTCAAAACCGCTTTTCGGCATATCCTTGTATTACATACAGTGAATGGCAAAATGGAGCAGATATATCCAAGGCCAGAATATTAATTGTTGATTGTATAGGCAAGCTGAACGGCATTTATACCTACGCAGATGTTGCCATCATAGGCGGTGCATTTGGCAAAGGGTTGCACAACATGCTGGAAGCTGCTTCGCGTGGTATTCCGGTTTTATTTGGCCCCAAACATCAGAAATTTCCTGAAGCTCAGGAAAGCATAGAAGCCGGTTTTGGGTATGAATGTGATGATTATAATGCTTTCGAGAAACACCTTAAAAGTGGTTTAGGAAATCCGGAGTTCAGAGAATTTGCTGGCAACAAAGCCAAACAATACATCGCCTCAAAAGCAGGCGCCACGAAGCATGTGACCGAATACCTAAATTATATAATTACAAAATCGTAATTACATTATTTTTCTTTTTCTAAACCAGATGAAGATAAATATGCATATCGCTATCATTAAACCCCAGGCGTAGTAATACCCATTTTGCCAAAATAGTTCCGGCATATTTTTAAAGTTCATACCATAAACCCCCACAATGAAAGTTAATGGCAGAAAAAATGCGGAAAAAATAGTCAGCAATTTCATCACATCATTGGTTTTTCGGGAATTAATTGATAAATAAGTATTCAATAAATTGACCGAATTTTCCATAGTTTCCTCGTATCCCAAAATCAAACCAAACAACTGATCTTTAACATCCTGAAAAGCTGTCTGGTTGCGGCTATCAAATTTTATTTGATTTAATACGCTTTGTGAAATTTGCAATAACTTTTTAATGACCCTCGTTTTGCTTTTATGAAAATATAAATCTTCCAGGGAAATGCGTGAAAAATTGCGCAGAAAAATAATTTTTTCAATGTTATCTACCTTGTCAGATAGATGTTTGAGTGGGGCGTCATACGTTTTAAAAATGCGACTCATCACCTCAATTACAAATTCCTCAGTACTGCTTATTTCAGCTGAAAACGGTTTATCCATAAAGGCAAAGTGATGGCGGCATATTGTAATGACTTTCTCGCCGTTATAGAAAAACGAAACCTTTCCTGACACCAGTCCCACCGTATTGTTCCGTTCCGGAACTTTGGCCAGTAATGCCCTGAGAATGAGAAACTGGTATTTTTCCTGATGCTCATATTTGGGCAGGTGACCTGGCTGCAGGCTATCGGTAAGTTGATAATCGTTCAGATTATAATTCTCTGCAAAGCGCTCCATGTTTTGCAAATCCGGATTGACAATGTGAATCCAGGTAAAGCCGGGAAACGCCTGCTCCGTTATGTGCTCAGGATATTGCATTCACCATGCAATTAACGGAAAAAAAGTATAGTAAGGGTAACGTTGTGTATTAAATTTGCGGTCATGTCAGCCGCTATCGAAACGGATATCATCATCATCGGAGCCGGACCGGTGGGTTTATTCACCGTTTTTGAAGCGGGGTTGCTGAAATTACGTTGTCATCTCATTGACGCGTTGCCTCAGCCCGGCGGACAATTGACTGAAATTTACCCCAAGAAACCCATCTACGATATTCCCGGCTTTCCTTCAGTGCTGGCCGGCGATCTCATAGACAACCTCATGGAGCAGATTGCACCGTTTAAACCCGGGTTTACCCTGGGCGAAAGGGCAGAGATTATCAAACAACTGGAAAACGGGCATTTTGAAGTAATTACCCATAAAGGCACTGTGCATAGGGCTCCCAATATCGCCATAGCCGGCGGCCTGGGCTGTTTTGAACCCCGCAAACCTCCGATTCCAGAGCTAGAACAATTCGAAGAACACGGGGTAGATTACATCGTGAAGGATCCGGAAAAATACCGGGGGAAAAAGTTGGTAATTGCAGGCGGTGGCGACAGTGCCCTAGACTGGAGCATATTTCTGGCCGATGTGGCGTCGCATGTTACGCTCATACACCGCAGGACCGAATTCAGGGGGCACCCAGACAGCGTGCAGAAGGTGCTGGATCTGGCGGCAAGTGGTAAAATCAATCTGATAACCAACAGCGAGGTAACAGGCCTGAAAGGCAAACCCGCACTGGATTCGGTGGTGGTAATGCAAGAAGGTGCGGAAGATGCGGTGATAGCTGCCGATTATTATTTGCCTTTGTTTGGCTTATCCCCCAAGCTGGGACCCATCGCCGACTGGGGACTGCAGATCAACAAAAACGCCATTGAGGTCAATACAGAAGATTACAGCACACAAATTCCGGGTATTTATGCCGTAGGGGACATTAACACCTACACGGGCAAGCTGAAGCTCATTCTGTGCGGTTTTCATGAAGCTACGCTGATGGTGCAGAGTGCGTTTAAGCGCATTTATCCGAATAAAAATGTGGTGCTGAAGTACACCACGGTGAGCGGAATACAAGGGTTTTCGTAGGTTCGACCCCTCCGGGGTCGTTGGTTTGTGGGGTTTGCCCACCCGACGCTATCGCATCGGGTTACTAACATTTGACCCCTCCGGGGTCATGCGCGGCGATACCCGATATACTGACATGCCTTAAACACTTGGAAACTATATTTCTGTCAGATTATTAGCTGACCTACTTAAAACAAGGATTGGGGTTAGAATGAGATGTGTCCCATCCGGATTTTAAGAAAAACCTTTAATTTTTTCTCGGATTTTTTATGAGATGGGATTCATCATTCAGCAAGCCCATTTTATATTGAAACATGGTGCCCAGTTCATTGCTTTTATTGATCCATTTTTCAGCGTTGGGACCTTCATATTTCTCATTAATAGCGGAGTGCAGAAATTGCAACCACAATTCAAAATGCTTAGCTGTTAATCCCAGCTTGGCATGTGGCTCAAAAGCGCTTCCCTTATAGGGATTGTTGGCAGCATCTATATCCAGCACAAAGCACCAGAACATAAATATGCGAGGCAAATGTTCTTCTAAATTTAAATGTAAAAAAACTGGCGCTGTGAATGCATCTTCCAGTAATTTTCCGTACTGCTCCCGCACCACCCATTCTACATCTGATTTATTGGTAATGTCGGGCATGTTGGTTTATGGTTTATTGGTTTTTTAAATGAAAGAATGAAAAAATGAATTAATTAAAAAATTAAGAGGATGGTTATTTAGTGGTAAAGTTTAGTATTTCAACTGTACACTGTCAACTATACACTGTTAACTAAAGTTAGTGTGTTCTTGTCATTTCTTCCGGCGTTACAATGATAAAATCCGCAAGGGCTTTGTTCTCGGCATCCAGGGATTTTAACTGCGGTTGCATGGCCGTGCTGATGGTGACAATTTTCAGGGCGGGATTCAGCTTTTTCAGGTACCAGTAAATGCTTTGATAGTTGTTGCTGTGGTAGGCACCATTGTAGTGGATGAAAATTTGTCCGGCTTTATAATTCTTTACAATAAAATGCGCCATGGTAGCATCTTTGATGGCCTGGGCCTTGGGCAGGTTAGGACCACCGTGCATACCTACTGCTTTCCCAATATCGGCGTAGCAGGGTAAGGTGCTGTCATACATGGGAGGCAATGGCGCGATCCAGCTTTTTTGCAGGGCAGAGAGCGTATCCAGGGCCTCAAAACCACCGCGGAAAACAGCACTTGCAAATTTTCGGGGAATGTTGGTTGCTACAAATGAAATACGCTTTTCGCGGGCAAAATCCAGCAGGGGTTTGTAATCCGTTTTGTGGTTGGGCCAGGGCCTGGCGGTTTTTTGAAACTCTTTTTCAGGCAAGCTGTCGAACACGTAACGATCCACCACCGTTTGCACATCGGCTTCAAACATTTCGGCACCCAGTACCATATTGGGTCGTTGTGCGTACACATCGCGGGTGCTTTCAAACTGCAGCCAGTGTACAATGGGATTGTCATGGTATTCGCCAAAAAGCACAATATCCGCGCCCTGCATGGCTTTCAGCATCTGCCCGTAATTGGCTTTTTTACCCTTTCCATTAAACATGGCATAGGCAGGTTTGTCCTGGGCCTTCGCTGCAAAGACACTCAACAACAAGGCGGTTATGACTAAGATGTTTTTCATATTACCAACCCAATACCCAGGCAAAAATCAGCGGAGCCACAATGGTAGCATCGCTTTCCACAATGAACTTGGGGGTGTTCACATCCAGCTTGCCCCAGGTAATTTTTTCGTTGGGCACCGCGCCACTGTAGCTGCCGTAGCTGGTAGTACTGTCGCTGATCTGGCAGAAATAGCTCCAGAAAGGAACATCATGCCATTCCAAATCCTGATACATCATGGGCACCACACAAATGGGAAAATCGCCGGCAATACCGCCGCCAATCTGGAAAAAGCCTACGCCCTTGCCGCTACTGTTCTGGCGGTACCAGTCGGCCAGCCAAACCATGTATTCAATGCCGCTTTTCATGGTGCTCGCCTTCATCTCATTTTTGATGATATAGCTGGCAAAAATGTTACCCATGGTGCTGTCTTCCCATCCGGGCACAACAATTGGCAAATTCTTTTCGGCAGCAGCCAGCATCCAGCTGTTTTTGGGGTCTATCTCGTAGTACTGCTCCAGTTCGCCTGAAAGCAGCATTTTGTACATAAACTCATGCGGAAAATAGCGCTCACCCTTGTCATCCGCATCTTTCCACACGCGGTGAATATGCTTTTGCAGTCGACGGAAGGCCTCCTCTTCAGGAATGCAGGTATCGGTAACACGGTTGTAGTGGTTTTCCAGCAAATCCCATTCGTCCTGAGGGCTCAGATCGCGGTAATGCGGTACGCGCTTGTAATGGCTGTGCGCCACCAGGTTCATAATATCTTCTTCAAGGTTGGCACCGGTGCAGCTGATGATATCAATTTTATCCTGACGGATCATTTCTGCCAGACTTTTTCCGAGCTCAGCCGTACTCATGGCGCCGGCCAGGGTAACCATCATTTTACCACCTTCCGTTAGGTGGGTTTCGTATCCTTTTGCAGCATCTACCAAAGCGGCTGCATTGAAGTGCAAATAGTGTTTTTCTACAAACTGAGAAATAGGACCTTTTTGTGTCATGACCGCAAAATTACGATTTATTGCACAGCAAATTGGGGGTAAAGTTGTTACTTTGTAGTAATCTTGACCATGCGGATTGGCAAAATCATTTCAGGAATCACACTGCTATTGCTCATGTTGCAGACCCAGGGCTGCAAACACGAGCCAGTTATAGTACTCACAGCGGCTGATTCAGCCATCTGCTTTGAGAGGGACATTTTACCCATTTTTGTTGCCAGTTGTGCCAAAAGTGGTTGTCATGACCCGGCTACAGCTAAAGAAGGAGTCATTTTAAATAACTGGCAGGGCATCATGGCTGCCGGTGTTAAACCGGGAGATCCTTCAGATAGTGAAGTGTTTGAAGAAATAAGGGGTAAAATGGGTGGTCCCAGATATGGCAATCTGAGCAGCGATCAAAAAATATTGATACAGAAGTGGATTATGCTGGGTGCCAAAAACACCACAAACTGTCCCACAGACTGCGATAGCACTCAATTTACCTTTTCGGGCAGCATCAAACCCATGATTGAAAAATATTGTGTGGGTTGTCACACATATCCTAATGCATCTGGTTCAGTTGAACTTTCCTCTCATACAGGTGTCGCATTTGTAGCTAAAAATGGCACGTTACTCAACAGTTTAACACACCCAACCAACTGGATGCCCAAAGGAGGAAAAAAACTAAGTGATTGCGAAATCAAACAATTTGAGAAGTGGATTAATGCTGGTGCGAAAAATGACTAAGCTAACTAAATCTCTTGTAATTATTACTATTATTGCTTCATCGTGTTATTACGATAACAAAGAAGAATTATATCCGGGACAAACTACCTGTGATACGGCGAATGTGAGTTTTTCTAAAGACATTAAGCCTTTGATTGACGCACAATGCTCTGGATGTCACAACACACAATCACCCACTGCTGGAGTTTCCCTCTCTACACATGCAGAAATTCTGGCATATGCCAAAAGCGGGCAGCTTTATGGTGTTTTATCCTGGATAGCGCCCTACACCGGAAGTAAGCAAATGCCTCCCAACGGACCGAAGTGGAGCAATTGTAATTTGTCTAAACTCAAATCATGGATTGATAAAGGTGCGCCGAATAATTAATTATATTGTTTTATTGCTTTGTTTTTCAGGCACTACTTTTTCACAAAATGATAGTGCTGCAAAATATGATATTACAAGAACAGAAGATGATAAAAACATCAAGTATGATATTTTAATTCTGCGCAGAACCATTCACAATAGCTTTCGCATTATCAACGGGCACGGTACGACAACACTCAATAAAAAAGAGCTTGAATTTTGCATACAGCATCGTTTTGGTTTAATCAGTTCCGGCTATGAAGGTGCCTGGGGTTTGGACCAAAGCAACATTCGCATTGGCTTGGATTACGGACTAAATCGTAATATTACGATTGGTATAGGTCGCAGTGGACTTGGCAAAACCAGCAATGGGTACTTGAAATGGGGGATTGTAAAACCCGACGGCACCAACCAATACAAAACTGCGGTAACATGGCTCAGTGATATGGCTTATGTATTTGAAAAAAACACCACCGGTCTCAGTCCTTACTATTATACACACAGGATTAATTACACCCATCAATTACTTATAAGCCGAAATTTTGGGCTGGGAAGGCACATGTTTATGCTACAACTGGCCCCCACCCTGGTTCACCGCAACCTGGTAGAGACCATGGCAGATGCCAATGATGTGCCTTTACTGGTGGGCAATATGCGTTATCGCATCAGCGACAGGATTCACATTACAGGTGAATTTGTGCAGGCGTTCAATAAACGGATAACTGAAAACAACAAGCCAGCAGCTGGCGTGGGTCTGGAGTTCTGGACGGCAGGGCACGC
>JBILTS010000104.1:0-7793 GCA_044371405.1 Bacteroidia bacterium | reverse complement strand
GCGTAAAGTATATCTAGGCAAAAACTTTGAGCTTCGCAGGAAAAACCCTGCTCAATCCTAAGGCCCATGCGCCTGATTATCAGCGAAAACAAAGATGTTTATTTAAACCTGGCACTGGAAGATGTGCTGCTGCACGGAACGGATGCGGATATTCTGATGCTATGGCAAAGCCGCTCCGCGGTGGTTTGCGGAAAGCACCAGAACCTGTGCGGTGAAGCAAATTACGGATATTGTAAAAATCACAACATTGATCTGGCCCGTCGCCTCAGCGGTGGCGGAACCGTTTATCACGATGAAGGAAATGTAAATTTCACCTTCATTCAAAACCTGAAACCACACGAAGAGCTGAATATCAACTTCCGCAAGTTTCTGGATCCGATGATGGAAGTGCTCGCTTCATTGGGTGTAAACACCACCTATAGCGGTCGTAATGACCTGTTGCTGAACGGGCTAAAAATAAGCGGCAATGCCGAGCACCTGCACCAGCAAAGCAGAAGGGTATTGCACCACGGAACCCTGCTTTTTGACAGCAAACTGAACACCCTGGGTGAAGCGCTGCACAGCAATGGATTTTATGAAAGCAAAGCCGTGAAAAGCGTGCGCAGCAAGGTTGGCAATATCAAAGCCCACACGGCATTTGAACATGTGCAGGATTTTATTGCGGCACTTGCGGATGGATTTATGGTAAAATTCGGCTATTCCACCTCCGCTGTTACCACCGAGGAATATACAAAGGCACAGGAACTCCGTTCCAGCAAATACGCCACAGATGCCTGGGTGGTGGGTTATTCGCCTGCATACAGGGTGGAGAAAGAACTGATTTTATACAATAAGTCCGTAAAGATTGCCTTATCGGTTCATAAAGGAAGCATCAGCGAAGCTATTATCATGGATGGTTCTGAAGAGCGCTTGAACGCCGCAGTCTCGGCACTCGCCGGAATGCCCCTCAGCATTGAAACCGAGCAGCAATTCTTTGCCACACTGAATTTGCCTTACACGGAAGAACTCAAATACGCTTTATTTTAACCATGAACAAAAAAGAACGTGTTGCATTTATCGCCGATTCACTGGAGCGGTTGTTTCCCGAAACCCCGGTTCCGTTGGACCACAGCGATGCCTACACCCTGCTGATTGCCGTTTTGTTGAGTGCCCAGTGCACCGATGAGCGTGTAAACCAGATTACGCCATCGCTGTTTGCCAAAGCAAACAATCCTTACGACATGGTAAAGTTGAGCGTGGAGGAAATCCGGGAAATCATCAAACCCTGCGGGTTGAGTCCGGCCAAAAGCAAAGCCATTTGGGGCCTATCGGATATTCTGATAAACCAACATAAGGGGCAGGTTCCGGAATCGTTTGAGGCGCTGGAGGCATTGCCGGGCGTGGGACACAAAACGGCAAGCGTAGTGATGAGCCAGGCCTTCGGGCATCCTGCATTCCCGGTAGACACGCACATACACCGGCTTGCACAGCGCTGGAAACTAACCAACGGTAAAAATGTGGAGCAGACCGAAAAAGACCTGAAACGCCTATTTCCGAAAGAGACCTGGAACAAACTGCACCTTCAGATTATATTTTTTGGAAGAAAATTCTGTCCGGCCCGAGGCCACAAAGTGGAGGACTGCCCAATTTGCGGGCAGATTTGATTGATCACAACAACCTGTTCACCAGATCATCATTGCTCATGCCTTCGGCCTCGGCCTTGTAGTTGCGTACCAGTCGGTGTCTGAGCACATTTTTGGCCACGGCCTGCACATCTTCCCGGTCAGGTGAAAATTTACCGTTCATCAAGGCATGGCACTTGGCTCCAAGAATCAAGAACTGACCGGCACGGGGACCTGCACCGTAGCTTACATATTGATTAACCACCGGATCGGCCTGGGGTGTTCCCGGGCGGGTTTTGCGCACCAGTGAAACTGCATACTCAAAAACGGCATCCGTAACGGGCACCTGTCTTACCAAATGCTGATATTCCAATATTCTGCCTGCACCCAGCACTTTCGCTGCGGCGGCTTCCTCAGCTCCGGTGGTACCTTTCAGAATCAACATTTCCTCATCGTATCCGGGATATTCCAGGGCAATATTGAACATGAAACGGTCAAGCTGGGCTTCGGGCAAGGGGTAGGTACCCTCCTGCTCAATGGGGTTTTGGGTAGCCAGCACAAAAAATGGTTTTGGCAACGCATGATGCTGCCCGGAAACCGTAACATTGCGCTCCTGCATGGCTTCCAGCAACGCGGCCTGTGTTTTGGGCGGTGTACGGTTGATTTCGTCTGCCAACACAATATTGGCAAACAAAGGACCTTTCACAAAGTGAAATTTGCGGTCTTCATCCAAAATTTCATTACCGGTTATATCGCCGGGCATTAAATCGGGGGTAAACTGAATGCGGTTAAAATCAAGATCCAAGCTTTGGGCTACGGTTTTTACCAACAAGGTTTTTGCCAGCCCCGGAACACCCACCAGCAGGGCATGCCCGTTGCAGAAAATGGCAGTAAGCACGGCATCCACGGCATGCTCCTGCCCCACAATTACCTTAGAAATTTCCCGCTTTATTTCCGCAACCGAGGCGGAAAATGAATCTGCCAGTTCTTTTTCGTTCATCAGTTTTGTGCCTCCAGTACTTTCAGATCCGGGCATTGAATCAGGTTACTTTGCACACGGATGTAGGTGTCTTTCTTTGTTTTGTTTACCCAGGTGTCGATGGCTTTTTGTTTTTTGCGTGCTTCCGCCTCCAGCTGAATCCGGCCATAATCCTGCTCCAGACTGGCCTGGTGGGGGGCGGTAAATGATTTCAGATACAACATGCGGTAAATAGCACGGCCATCAGGGGTAAAGGTTCTCGCAGGTTCTGAAAATTCACCGGGTTTCAGCTTATCCACAATCATTTTTATTTCCGGGGGCAGCTCATCAAAAATCATTTTCTGGCTGCCGGTGGTTTCATCGGTAAAAAAGCCGCAATACCCTTTATTCCCAATGTCTGCGGAAGCAAAACGCTTAACGGCCGTGCACCAGTCTATCTTCTTTTCATAGAGCAGATCGTAGGCAGAATCAATTTTTTTCTGGGTTGATAAAAAATCTGAAGTAGTATATTCTGCCCGAATCAGGATGTGCGATGCCAAAACCCTTTCTCCCAGGCGTTTGCTCACCTTCATCAGGTGAAAACCAAACGGACTCTCAAAAACGGGACTGATGGAATCCGGCTTGAGTTTAAAGGCCATTCGTTCAAACTCCGGCACCATTTCTCCGCGGCCAAATTCGGGAAGTAATCCATTGTTTTCTTTGGATCCCGGATCCTGACTGTAGGTTTTTGCCAGCTTCTCAAAACTCTCCCCGGCCAGCAGACGCTGACGCAGCAATTGCAGCTGCTCCCTGGCAAAATCCTTGGCTTCCGCAGAAACAGGCGGCTCTATAAGCAATTGAGCCACTTCCACTTCTGCAGGTATGATGGGTAAACTGTCTTTTTGTATGTCGTTATAAAACTGCTTCACCTCCTGCGGACTGATCTTGACCACAGAGGTGATTTTGTTTTCCATTTCCTGAGCCAGCAATTGTTCCTGCATCTTGGGGCGAATGTCCTCTCTGTATTCAGCAAGACTTTTACCTAAATATCGCTCTAAATCTGCCTGGCTGCCTGCCTGTCGCTGAAAATAGCGCAACCGGTTGTCTATTTCAGCATCTACCCGCTCTTCAGACAAGGGCAAAGAATCTAGCTCGGCCTGATTGAGCATTAGTTTGCGAAGGATTAGCTTACGAAGCACTAAACAAGAGAGCTGCTGGCTGTCCTGGAAATTGCCCGAACGTGCCAATTGACCCATCTCTGTTTCATAATCGCTGCGCAATACCACCTTATCACCGACCACGGCCATAACTCCATCCACATGCATGGGCTGAGACTTCAATCCAGCTGCTGAGAATGCCAACAGCATCAGCACCCAACGAATGACATTTTGAATGGCGTTTTTTTGCATTAATTTTATTTACCGGTGCTTTTCTCTTCCAGCATGCGCTTGCTAAAAGCATCAAATACTGGCTGGTTTACACTGTATGGATAGGTCTTGAGCAAATCACTAAGCCATTGTTCCTCAAGGAAAGTCTGGTAATCATTGGCGGCAAGGCCACGACATTCTTCCAGCTTCTTGGGTGCCGCAGGTAAAAACTGATTTACCTTCACCACCACCCAGTTTGCACCAATCTGATTCAGATTCTGAATTTTACCTGGTTTTTCACGGTATTCAGGATTACTGAAGAGTGTGGTTAATATCCTTCCGTCGGGGAACAGGAAGGTATCAGTGATTTCATATTTTCCCAGGCGATAATCCATGCTCACCGTGTTGGAACGTGTATGCTTTCTGCGAATACTGTCGGGCTGAATGCCTTTCTTTACCATTTTTGCAACGGACCCGGCCATTTTCTTATCGGCACACAGATAAACTTCACAATCAAACCGGTCATTCCACATGTATTTTGTTTTGTTGGTTTCATGGAAATCTTTCAGTCCGGCAGTATCTTCATTGGCCTTGTCCCAAACCTTTTGCTGCATCCTGGCAAACATGAGTATGCCTTCCTTGAATTCCTGGTACAAGTGTTTAAACTCGGGGGATTTCTCTTCAAGATGTTGATCCTGATAAATTACGCATTTGCCTTTTACCCAATCCTTGAAAACGGCATTTACGAATTCCATATTACTGCCAGTAATCGGCTGCATTGATACTTCCAAATGGCTGGCAAACTGTCCAATGGTATATTTTTCACCACCCATTTCGAACAATGACAAGCTGCGGAGCGATGTTTTCTTTCCGGCCGGCTTTACGTAAACCCTGCCTTTTTTGCCTTGATTGGTTGCCGCAAATTCTGGCAAGCTGTCTGCCTTAAATTGTCCCTTTGCAAAATTGGTATCCAGCGCAGCTATCAGTACATTCATGTTTTCGGGAAACTCTTTGTACCCGTTTTCTTTTTTTACTTTTTCTACCAGTGCATCCACGCTTTTCTGTGCCCTTTGATTGTTTTGAACCTGGTTTTTCAGGGTGGTTTTCATTGCATCAAAAGCACCCACAGGCCTCACTTCCATTTTTTGAATGATGTGCCAGCCCAGCGAGGTACGGAATGGTTCTGAATAATCCCCGGCGTTCTTCAAGTTAAAGCCCCGGTCTACCAATGATTGACGATCTGGATCTCCAATAAACATGGTCACATTGATGAAGTCCATTTCTCCGCCTGTGCCGTTGCTTCGGCTATTGAAGTCTTCGCTGAAATTGCGAGCCATCTCAGCAACGGTGGATTCACCGGATTTGATTTTCTGGTAAATATCCTCAATTTTCCTCTTCTGATTTTCTTCTGTGCCTTCGGGCGTCATACCCACACGGAGTAAAATATGTCTCAGTTTGATATCTCCCCTGTTGGGGCGTTTATTGGTTACCTTCAGAATATGATAACCAAAATCTGTTCTGAAAATACCGGAAATACTGCCAACCGGCGTATTGTAAGCCATGTTTTCAAAGGAATACACTACTTGAAGGGCTGTCATGTAACCTAGGTTACCCCCATTATCTCTGGTTCCGGGGTCATCTGAATTTTTAGCTTCTGCTGAAAACAAAGTCGGATCAGCTTTAATTCGGTCATAAATTCCTTTTATCTTCTGCCAGGCAATCAGCGTATCGGCTGGTTTTGCTTTGCTGTTTACAGCAATCAGAATATGGGAAACTTCAACCTCCTGCGACAAGCGGTCATAGGCCTCTTTGATAAGACCATCGGTAACTTCCCTGTCGTATAAATAGCTGCGGGCTAGCTGTTCGCGGAACATGTCCACCTCCTGCAAATAGCTTTTGGCCGTGTCCATGCCTGCATCCTGCGCGTCCTGAATTTTGAGTTTGAATTTAATGTAAAGATCCAGATCCTCCCGAATTTTTTCAGGTGTCATTTCCTGGTTCACAATGTTCAGGTTTTTCTTAAAGTAGCGTTCAAATTCATCTACGGTAACTTTTTTGTCACCGGCATAATTAAACAATACTGCATCGGCCGGCTGCGCCAAGGCCTGTAGGGTAAGTGTCAGAACCGAAATTAAAGTGAGAAACTGTTTCATTGTGTATGCATTATTTACCACGAACTGCAAAAATACAAAGATTAGGCCACAATACCGCCGCACCGGTTAAGCATTAAATACTATGCTTTAAATGTGGCAGAACTTTTACCTGCGGGAAGATTTGCATCGGCAATTACAGCACCGGAAGCGGCGCTAATAGGTGCCAATGTCCAGTCCAGCAAAGGGAAAAAGGCAATAAAGTTATATGCTACACCAAAACCCAGCAAGGTGGCCATATTGGCTCGCATGTACCTGACACTTGCAGACACTCCCAACTTTTTACGTTCTGCTACGTAATCAAAAAAATTGAATGCCATGAAAAAACTGTTTAAAAGAAACAATACCAGAAAAACAACTGGCGACAACAAGGGCAAAAAGAAACTTACCATACCACCGACCACCATAATCAGGGTTTCCAGCAGCATGTTTCGCACTGCAATACCGGCTCCTCGCAACGCATCTTTGAACATCTGCACAAAACTGAACGGATATGACTTGCCGGTTACCAACGCTTCGGTTCGCTCTGAGATGTAGGCAAACAAAGGAGATAAAAGGATGAGTACCATATATTTCATGTAGCGGCTCATCACATACCACAACATGATTTTTACGACAATAACCACACCCAACTGCAGCCCTGTTTTAAGTATTTCTTCCGATCCCCCTCCTTTTGTAGTAGCAGATAAGTCGAGACCCGTTTGTAACTCAATCCAATTATACAAGTGGGGTATCAACCAATCACTTATCTGCAAGGAAAGACCTACTACCATGAATAACCAAATAATCAGCGGAACCAAATACCAGACCCCTAAACGAGTAATGGAGAATGCCATTCCACGGAAAAAAGCGGTAAAACCTGCCAAAAATGTACTCATTTGATCAAAATTAGTATCAACTACGTGTTTTCCCCAAACGCAAAGCAATAAAAATGGTTCTTGGGGAAGCCGGACCATAGATGTAATTGCTGTCTCTGTTTTTTCCGATGTCAAAATCCCGCTGATAGGCGTTAAAGAGGTTTCTTACACCCAGTGAAAGGGTCCAGTCGATGCCGCTTTTCAATGGTTTCAGCTTGAAATTAAGTGCTGTATTGATTTCCAGAAATGGACGTGAAAGTATAATACTGTCTCTGCTAAAGTTCTCGGCACCGCCAAAATGCGGAACGTACATTGAACCTGTATAAACCGCATCCAGTGAAACATTGATTTTATCGGTTAATTCAGCCCACCCATAAACATACCCAAATGCATTCGGGGTGCGGGCAAAGGCCCTAAGCGGATTTTGGCCGGAAATGAGCGTTACAGCAGTATCGTAAAAGCTTTGCTGCAAAGTAAACCCAGCCTGAAGCTGCATTTTCTTTTGGTAATTGATTCTATATTCTGCCGAAATTCCCTGAACACGGGCACCCTGTCCATTGCGTTTTTCAAAAATTTCACCAAAAGGATCTTTCCCTGCATTTTCAAGTACAAAGGGATTGCACAAGCGGTTGTAAAATGCATCCAGAGTAAAGCCCCGTATATGATTTACCGTGGCTTTGTCGTGGTTCCACGACAGGTTAAAACTACGCGATTGTTCTTCCCTGAGCAGTGGCGATAGCTGCACCCTTGAAACCCCACCACCGGCAAAAGCAATATGCAGGTCATTGTCATGGGCCTGCGGCGCTCTGAAACCGGTGCCGTAACCCATTCTAATCTGAGAATTTTTACCTGATTTATAT
>JBILTS010000103.1:0-7871 GCA_044371405.1 Bacteroidia bacterium | reverse complement strand
CCCTTTGGTTCCATATACGCCGGTTGCATTCACGGTATTGGAGCCCTTCATCCAGGTCCAGTTTTGGGATCTTCCAACTCCGGCAAAACACAATATGAAAAAAGCCAGTAGTATGTTCTTCATGATTTTATCACTATTATACAACAAAGTTAATTATATAATTTGTAATATAGGCAGAAATATTTTAATAATTAGTATATTTATTGGTAAATAATACATACTATTGTTTTCTCTAATACATTTTATATAAATGTCTAGTGGAAAAGTAAATAATTATTAATCGTAAATTATATCATTTGATAAATAATAGGCATTTTAAATAAATTGCAGTTGAGTCTGATGTCCTTTTGACATAACCATCCCACCAATCCCCCATTTCCCAATAAAAAAATCACCTTGCAGATAGGGTGCGATGTCATGGATAAATTTTGTATTCGAAATCAATATCCTTTTCATCATGAAACAGCATCCTGCCTTCATCGCCCCGCCCGACATCATCCAGCCCGGCCCCGGACAAGACACCCTCATTGAGGTGAAAAACGAAATCAAAACCCTCAATGTGCATGAGGATCCCCTGCGCATCGACTTTCTCTACTATGCCAGCAATAAGTACATCAACGGTGGCTGGGTGCATATTATGCCCCAAACCTATATCCGTCCCGTGGGCTCAGATAAACGCTACACGCTGTTGCAGGCCATCAACATTCCCGTAGCACCCCAAAAGCATCATTTCAAAACCCAATCCGATATGCTGTTTTACTCCCTGCTGTTTCCGCGTCTGCCCAAGGATGTAACCCACATTGACATCATAGAGCATGACGGTACCGGCGACAACTGGTTCAACTTCTACAACGTGGCCATGGAAACCGTACTCAATGGCATCATTCCTGTAAACATTAAACGAAGCAAATAACCCAACCTTATGAAACGATACATTGAAATTGTAATGGACAACAGCGGCAGCATGTCGACTAACATGGCCTCGGGCAAATCCCGCCTTGAAGCGGCTAAAGATTTATTCCATGCCGAAATTTTACCCAATCTGGATTTTGCTGAAGATACGGTGGTATTAAGAACCCTGCGAACTGGCTGTGAAGGGATTTCACATGCCCAAACGGCAAGAAATACGGCTTCATTGGAGGATTACATCAGGCAGTTACGTCCCTTTGGCGGAACCCCGCTCTACAATACGGTTAAGGATGCATTAAATGCATGTCGCGTGCAAAAGGCAGGTGAAAAAATCATCTTTGTACTCACGGATGGTGAGGATACCTGCGGTTTTTCCAGGAGTCTGAATTTTACGGATGAAGAAATGCGATTTGTGAAAAGTCTGAATGTTATTTTGATTAAATATGCCATTGAAAACACCGTAACCAATGCCAATTTGGATTGGTTTGCTTCCAAAATCGGAGCCCGCACCTATTCCGTGGGAGCCACCGGCCGCGCCGATTTCAGTACCATGCGTGCCGATTTGCGCACCGGACTGGGCAATGCAGGGATCTTGAGAGGTGGCGTTACCGTAAATCCCAACCCTATCCCCGATGATTCCCTCACCTGGGAAGAACTGCAAAACCGTGGTATTCTTTTCTATCAGGCCGAATTGCTGTACAGCGAAGGTTTTCTGAGCTGGAAACCCTTGCGCGGTGAGAAACTGAAGGGAGAGGCGTGTAGCGAACTGTTGTTTTTGTGGAGTTTGCGTTTTGGCAACGGCTTGCCCGTGGAAATTATAAAAACCATGCTATCAGGCCTGAAAAAACCTTATGCCTACAGCCAGAGCGGGGTGTACTGGGATTTTGAAAAGACCCGCTGGATTGCACCCGAACCCAAGCCCTTGCAGCGTTTGCCAAATCCGGAGGCGGAGAATGAGGATTTCCCTGAAAGAAACCGCACCAATCGGGAAGTGATGGATGTGTATGAGGAAAATGAGTACTATGAGGTAGAATTGGTCCGCCAGGATAACGCTATCGGAACTCAGAGATATCGTTTGGTAAAGTGGAATAACAACCTGGAAATAAGAACACTGCCCCCGAAGAATAAACTTAAAAAACTGAAGGAAGGTGACATTGTTCAGTTTGTGAAACCCAAGCCAAGGGGGCGGAAGAAGAAGGGCGGGTGAGGTTTAGCGACTTAACTTTGAGGTGTCATTGTGTTGCCTCAGGTTTTGGTTGCAAGATTTAAATAAAGTGGAGTGAAACTAGTCACAATTTGTGACCGGTTTAATTACCTCACCCCCTCAGCCAATCCCCAACCAACACGGCCTTGCTCTGCGCCGATATCACCTCATCTTCAAAATGCAAAGCGACAGCCGATGAGGTAGGGAAACCGGCCTTTCCCACTTTGCCGAAATGAAATGCCAGCGCCTGCATTTCGGGGTTGTGGCCCACTACCAATATGCAACCGGCTTTCAGGTTGTTGATGGCATCCATGTATTCGTGTGCTCTGCCCATATACAGCGGTGCGTGGTAAACGATGTGTTCTGCCGGATAATCAAATATGCGGGCTGCAATTTGCGCTGTCCCTGCCGTGCGGGTAGCCGGGCTGCATAGCATCATTTCGGGAATGAGGTTATTCTTTTTTAGCAAATCGGCAGTTTGCTCCGCTTCCTGCCTACCACGGGCCACCAAGGGGCGCTCAAAGTCGTTGTAGGCATCTACCGCATCAGTGGCCTTGCCGTGGCGCATGAAAATGATGGTTTTGCCCATATTCAGGATTTGCTAAGCCGCAGCAGCTTTATCCCAGCCCAGCACCAGCCGGCTATCATCAGCACACCGCCAATGGGGGTAATTGCGCCCAGTTTTTTAAGCGATGCAGCCAGTATTTCGTTCACGCCAATGAAATATAAACTCACCGAAAATACCCACATGCCCGCTAAAATCAGCAGGATGGGCTTTTCCAGGGCTTTGCCAAACATGGATAAAATCATGATTCCCAATGCAGTGTAAATTTGATACTGCACGCCGGTTTCAAATACGGCGATATAGCGTTCTGTGGCGGCTTCTTTCAAACCGTGTGCACCGAAGGCACCCAGGGCAATGCCTGCGGCCAGCAGCAGCGCACCCAGTGCCGTGAGGCGATAGAGGGGCTGCCCGTTTGGTGAATTAGTCATCCAGTCCGTGCTCTATGAGGGTTAACAGGTAATTGCGGTGGTCCTTGCTGTCTTTGTCTCCACCGGTGCTGCTTTTCAGCTTGCGGGTAATTTCCTGCAGCTGTGCAGTGGCCCTGGCCTTGCTGATTTCATCGTGGCGGCTGTTATTTTTCAGGCCGGTGATGGCGATTAAACGCTCTGTGTAGTTAATCTGCAATACCTGGCGGAAGCTGTTTACGTTGCTATTGATGTCTTCATCAAAGATGGCCTTGGTGAGGTCGCCTAGCATTTCGCCCACGCTGTATTTGTTGCCATACAGGCGGCTGTCGCTCAGGCGCAGCATCATGCTGGGGCTCAATAAATGGTCGAGCACCCCGCTCTGCATGGCATCTACACGGCTGTGGAATTTGGGATCTTCACCGGCACTAAAGAAGTTGAAACCACGGCGCTGGGGTTGCAGGTAAGCCACAATATCGGCGGGCACTTCCATGGCATTGGGTGCAAAGGCGTATTTGGCCAGTGCGTTCATGGCGCGTTTCTGATCGGCATAGCTCACAGGCGTATAGGGCTGGGTGCTGCCTGCACCGGGTGCCACGCGTTCTACGTACACACCGCCCACATAGCGGCTGATAATGCCGGTCATCTGGCTGTAGGCGCCGGAGAGACTTCCGTAGGCGTTGCGCATTTCCTGCCAGCTAACGCCGCTGGTGTAGCGGTTTTTCAGGCCTTTCATCAGCGACTGCACTTTTTCGATGCGCTCAATACCGTAGGTGATGGCATCCGAGCTCAGGTCGTTGATCATTACGCGGGGATCAATGGCTTTGCCGGGTGCACGCATGTCGTCAGCGTCGTTGCCAAAGGTGAGGGCTTTCTCGCCGCTGCGGGCCAGGATGGCTGCCAGTCGGGCGTTTTCCTGGGCTTTGTCGTCCAAAGCAGGGCTGTACCCGTATTCAATGGCCCACATGTCGTAAGGTCCGGGTGCGGTTTGGCAATAGTCCACCGCATTCACATCGCCGTTGAGGTTGATGGCGGGATAGTCCATCACCGAGCCAATGAGGCCGTTGGCGGTAACGTTTTTATCTTTCAGTTCAGCGGGACTCAACAGCTGGCTGGCTTTCATATTGTGCTGAAGGCCGAAGGTGTGTCCCATTTCGTGTAGTACCAGGTAATGCAAGCTCTGGTGAATCAGTTTGGTGACAGCCACGTCAGACGCACCGGATGCACGCATCATTTCGGTGCCCAGCAACATTTCGTTGTGCAGGGTATGGCCGGCTTCACAGAAGTGCCCGTTTGGCTTTTTGATGTCATACAGTTTTTCGGCTACCAGGCGGTTGGTTACAAACACATATTCCAGCATGATATCGGCACCCAGAATTTCGCCGGTGCGTGGATTCACAAAGCTGGGGCCGTAGCCGCCGAAGGGCGGGTTGGGGCTGCTGGTCCAGCGCAGCACGTTATAGCGGATATCGCCGGCATCCCAATCTGCGGTGTCTGGCTGTTCCTTGATTTGTACGGCGTTAATGAAGCCCAGGGGCTCAAATGCTTTGTTCCAGGCCTCACCGGCCGCTTTGATGGTGGCGCGGAATTCTTTTGGGGTTGTATTTTCTATCCACCAAACAACGGGCTTCACTGGTTCGCTTTTGGCGGCCGAGGGGTCTTTTTTGCGAAGGTCCCAGCGGTGGATGAGGTCGCGGTAATTAACAGCCGCGGTGGTGGTCATATCATTTACCTGATCAGAAAAATAGCCCACACGTGGGTCGTCAAGACGAGGCTTGTAGCCGTCGGCAGGCATTTCAATCAAGCTGTGCTGCACCACCACATTGATGGCGCGGGCGTCGGTCACTTCTTCGCTACCGCCATTGATGGGATATGGGTTTTCAAAAACATAGCGAACTACCAAATCCGTGTTCAAAGGATAGTTCTTCAACTGTTCGTAGCGGGTTTTGGTGCGGCTCAGACTACCCAGGTTGAAAGCCATGGGGTTGCCGGGGAAACCGCTGGGTTTGATCTGATGGAGTTTTTCACCCAAAAATAGTTCATCGGCATCAATCAGATATTCTCCGGCTTTTTCATCGGCGGCAATGATTTTCTCGTAGGCCAGCGAGCTGCTGCTGATATTGGCATTGGCGCTTTTGCTCAGTTCGCTTTCCGGATTAAAATAGAAGCTGGTATTTTGCTGTTCAAAATCAATGTATTCAAAGTGTTTTTTGATTTTGAAGATGCGGCTGCCGCGGAATTGTCCACGGTGGAAACCGGCATCGGTTACGCCATTTTCGGTGTAGGTGAAATGGATAAATTCTTTATTAAGTTGATCTTTCTTAATGAGGAGATAGGCCTTGCCGGTGGCGGTGTCTCTGAATAGGGTGAACAGGCCGGGTATGCGCTTGCAACTCTTGGTTTTAGAAGCGATAGATGGCTTGTCCTCCTTGGGTTTGGGCGCTTCTGCGGCGGCGACAGGTGCACCTTTTTTCTTGTCTTTTTTCTTCTTTTGGGCCAGAACGGGAACGGTGGCTGCAGCGAGCATCATTCCCAGCAGTAAGGTTCTTTTCATCATAAAAGGGTAACTGCAATGATACGCAGGAAAGGGCGATTTTTCGGCAAAAGCCGTCGTATGTTCAGTATTATTCGATGGTAACCTGCTTGTTTTGAAAGGCGACCACCATGCCCGGATAGATTTTATTGCGGCGTCGGGTTTCGGTTTGTCCGTTCACCTTTACCATGCCGGCATCGATAATGTTGTTGGCATCAGCACCGGTTTCTACCCAGCCCAGCAGCTTAAGCAGGGAATTGAGTTGGATGTAGGGTGTTTGAATTTTCATGAGAGGTAATATACGAAAAAAAATTGAGAATTCCAAATAAACCCGCCGTTTTATTTCATGCCTGCGAATGATGCGCAGCAGGGTTTTCGGCTATTGCTGTGGCTTGTTTTGCACTGTTATGCAAGATGTTAAACTGCTTTCCACACACGCCGAAGAAGAGGCGGTACGCACCCTAAAATCGGCAGCATTGCCGCTACAACAATCCGAAGACCTGGATTTTCTGATGGAGAAAATTGGTGATGCCCGCATCGTATTGCTGGGTGAGGCCTCACATGGTACCCATGAATTTTATTTATGGCGAAACCAGCTCACACGCCGGCTGATTTCAGAAAAGAACTTCAGCTTTGTGGCAGCAGAGGCCGACTGGCCGGACGCCTACCTCATCAACCGATACGTAAAAAACTATAAGGGCGCTCCCAAAAAATCGAGGGAAGTGCTGCAAAATTTTAACCGGTGGCCAACATGGATGTGGGCCAACTGGGAAACCGATGCTTTTGCTGAATGGATGCGTCGCTACAACGACGGGCGCGAGGGGCAGCATAAGGTCGGTTTTTACGGACTGGATGTATACAGCCTGCAGGAATCGCTGGAGTACCTGGCCGCGTATTTGAAAGCCAACGACAAGGAAGCGTATGGACACGTGCAGAAGGTGTTCCAATGTTTTGAGCCGTATGGTACGCAGGAAGGGTTATCCTATGCGGTGCGCAATGGTGCACTCACACAATCGTGTGAGGCAGAAGCCGTTGCCCTGCTGGCTGCCATCCGGAATAAGCAGGCGGGTTATAACTCAGACCCGGAGGCCGCACTGAATGCGGAACAGAATGCCGTGGTGACGGTGAATGCCGAAAAATACTACCGTGCTATGATCAAAGCCGGACCGCTGTCGTGGAACCTCCGCGATTTGCACATGGCCGATACCTTGGACCGCCTGCTGAAATTCCACGGCAAGCAATCCAAAGCCATTGTGTGGGCACACAATACCCACATTGGCGATGCGCGGGCTACAGACATGACCGAAGACGGCATGCTCAACCTGGGGCAGCTGCTGCACGAGCAGTACCACGCGCAGGGTGTGTTTAGCGTGGGTATGGGTTCCTACACCGGCAGGGTGTTGGCCTCCAACCGATGGAGCGGCAAGCCCATCAAGATGGACCAGCCACCGGCACGAAATGGCAGTTGGGAACATTGGCTGAAAGAGCATGTGGGCGCGGATTGCATGGTGTTTTCGGATGATTTGCGCGAAAAGGAATTTTTTGAAAAACGCATCGACCACAGGGCCATTGGCGTGGTGTATTTGCCCGGCAGTGAGGAAACCAAAAATTATGTGCCCAGCGTTATTCCCGAGCGGTATCAGGCGTTTTTGTATTTCCAAAAAACGCACCCCGTGCATGCCATGCACGTAGAACCCGACGGATTGCAATTACCGGAAACCTACCCTTGGGGGATGTAGGCGACAATCGTTCACCACGGATTTCAATCCATATACACGTAGAGACGCGCAATTGCGCGTCTCTACGTGTATATGGATTGTCCGTTTATTTGACCCCTCCGGAATCGTATGGGGGTTAACCTTGGTTTTTCACACCAGCGTTGCCGCAAATTTTTTCACGGCCACGTGAAATTGCGCGGCGGTGAGCTTGTCCTGTTGCTCAAATTTGAATTGTTTGCCAGCGAATTTTTTATCCCCGTTTAATTGGTTTTTAAACTGATTTACCAAAATTTTAGGTCCCATAATGAGGGCGGCATCTACATGTTCCAGGTATTCAGACAAGGACTGTAGGTATTGTTTTAGCTGGCTGTTTTCGCGGTTGTGGCGGCTGTATTCGTTGTTGGTGGAGCGGAAATTGCCAACATTGGCACCGGGGTGGGTTTCGCCGGGATAACGCAACCTGTTTTCAATGCCCGATTCCAGGGGTGCGGGTTGTTGCGGGCCATTTTCGGGAATAAAAAACAAGGCGCGGGAGTGG
>JBILTS010000016.1:0-27057 GCA_044371405.1 Bacteroidia bacterium | reverse complement strand
AAAGTGCTAAAAATAGGTTTCTGGAACATGGAAAACCTATATGACACCCAAAACGATGCCTGGAATGATGATGATTTTACCCCGGAAGGTCAGTATTTTTGGGATGAAACCCGATATCAGAATAAGTTGAAAAACATGGCCCGGGTGCTGGATTCAATCGGTGCAGATATCCTCGGAATGTGCGAAGTAGAAAGCAAAAAGGTGCTTGTGGATTTAAGGACAGTGCTTTCCGGCAATGGGAAAAAGTATGAAATTGTACATTTTGATTCTCCCGATGAACGCGGTATAGATGTAGCCATTTACTATAATCCAGAGAAGTTGACGATGATAGCTGCCGCACCGGTCCCGGTTGTGCTGTCTGATCGTGATAAAACCCGTGATATTTTGCATGCTGTTCTTAAGCACAATGCCACCGGCGATACCCTGCATTATTTTGTAAATCACTGGCCATCAAGAAGAGGAGGGACTGAGGGTAGCGCAATCAAACGGGCAACGGCTGCAAAAACACTGCACAATTATTTAGAAACAAATAATCTTTGGAGTAAATCTTTTGTGTTGGTGGGTGACTTTAATGACAACCCATGGGATAGTAGCATACGGCAGGTTTTAGGCGCCTGCAAACCCGCGGTGAAATCCGATTGTCGCATTCATAATCTGGCGGGTTTTTTTGATGTGACCCAAACAGGAACACTCAAATACAATAATCGCTGGGATATTTTTGATCAGATTATGATTAGCAGTGCGCTATGGAACAAACCCCGTGCGAACCTTAAATTTAAATCATACAGCAACCAGATTTTTGCCCCTGAATGGATACTGCAACACGGCGGTAAATATGAAGGACACCCTTTGAGGACATTCGGTGGCAAAACCTATTTAAATGGCTTCAGTGATCATTTGCCGGTAACGGCAGAATTAACCTATGGTAAATAAATCAGAATCAAAATCCAATATACGAAAAAAAATCGATAAAAACAAGGAAAAACGGCCTGACTATACCCTTATTGACCGCGAACTGAGCTGGCTGGCTTTCAATGCACGTGTTCTTCAGGAAGCAGCCAATCAAAAAGTTCCTTTACTAGAACGAATTAAATTCCTAGGCATTTTTAGCAACAATCTGGATGAATTTTTCAGGGTTCGCGTAGCTGGTATCAGGCGATTGCTGCAACTGAATAAGGAGGTAAAAAGCAAAGAATTTAAATCGCTAAAAAAAGAACTGGAAGTTATTAAATCCACAGTTTTATTTCAGCAGCAGGAGTTTACAAGGGTATATTCTGACGAAATTCTGGAAGATTTAAGGAAAGAAGGTATTTTCATTGTGGACGAATCAGAACTATCCGATGCGGAGAAATCCATCGTGAATGTTGTGTTCGTGAATAAGATTGCAGGCCGTATAAGTCCTTTGTTGCTTCAGCATGGTAAAGAATTGCCAAATATCAAAGATGGGGAAATTTATCTGGCTGTAAGCATGCGAAACAGTGTTTCAGGGAATATTCAGTATGCACTGGTTGATATTCCAGCCAAAGCTTTGGGGAGATTTTATGTTTTATCTTCCGATGAAGGCAGTAAGCGGATAATTCTGCTTGATGATATGATAAGACTGGGTTTGCCTATGCTTTTTTCAAGTCTGGATTTTGATGAGTTTACCGCCCATACCATAAAACTCACCCGAGATGCGGAACTGGATATCGATAATGAGGTGGCTGTATCTCTTATTGATAAAGTGGCAAAAAGTTTGAAACAACGGAAAACCGGAGCCCCCACGCGTTTTATATATGATAGGGAATTGCCTGGAGATTTACTTGATTTTCTTACCCGCAAACTTAAAGCAGATAAGGACAGTGTGATTCCCGGTGGCAGATATCATAATTTTAGAGATTTTATTAAGTTCCCCGATGTAAATCGGCCGGATTTATTAAATCAAAAACAAAATGTAACGCGTATTAAAGAAATTGATGAGGCAAAAAGCATGCTCAACCTCATACAAAAGCGCGATTTACTACTCAGCTATCCCTATCAACCATTTGATTATGTCATTCGGCTTTTAAGAGAGGCCGCCATTGATCCCACTGTGTTTGCCATACGCATTTCTCTTTATCGTCTGGCAGAAAACAGCAGTGTTGCCGAAGCATTGATTAACGCTATTCAAAATGGGAAACAGGTGATTGTGGTGATGGAGTTGCGGGCCCGATTCATGGAAGAGCACAACATCTACTGGGCAAACCGGCTGCGCGAAGAGGGGGCCTATGTTATATATGGCATCCCGGATTTCAAAGTTCACAGTAAGCTCATGGTAATTTCTCGCAGGGTGGGTTTTGAAACCACCAACATTGTACATATCGGCACGGGTAATTTCAATGAGGATACAGCCCGATTGTATTGTGATCACGCCCTGCTGACTTCCAGAAAAAAAATAGGGGAGGAATGTCTTAATGTATTTGATCTAATCCAGAATTTCAGGCCGGAAAAGGCAAGATTCCGCACCCTTTGGGTGAGCCCTGTCAATACCAGAGAGCGTTTTATCGCCATGTTGAAACGAGAAATGGATTTTGCATCCAAGGCCATGCCAGCAAGGGCTATAATCAAAATAAATTCACTTGTGGATGAGGAATCCATTAGGGCAATTGTAGAGGCCGCAGATGCAGGTGTGAAGATAGATTTGATTGTGCGAGGAATATGCTGTCTTGCCATAGACGAGCACCACCCCAATATCCGCGCAGTTAGCATTATCGATAAATATCTTGAACATGCCCGTGTTTTTTATTTTGAGAATGGCGGTGATCCCGAAGTTTTTATTGGCAGTGCCGATTTAATGCAGCGTAATCTGCAATCTCGTGTGGAAGTTACGGTGCCTGTGCAGGATAAAGATCTAAAGCAGGTGCTTATTTCTTTGCTAGAAACACAGTTGTCAGATAACGTAAAAGCCCGTGTTTTGGATGCAAGCATGCAAAACACAATGGTGAAAAGATCCGCAGGAAAAAAGGCAATTCGTTCGCAGGAATTGCTGCATGTCTTTTTTCAGGATACCTGATTGATGTTTTAGCCAAATGGAATTATTCCATGGCGGCCTTAATGAATTTTACAAAAAGCGGGTGGGGATTGACAACGGTGCTTTTTAACTCCGGGTGAAACTGCACCCCCACGAACCACTTGTGCTCGGGTATTTCAACAATTTCTGCCAGCCCGGTATCAGGGTTGGTACCGGTGATTTTCATGCCTGCGTCTTCCATGCGTTTCTTGAACTTGTCATTAAACTCATAGCGGTGGCGGTGTCTTTCGGTGATTTTTGCTTTGCCATACGCTTTAAAAGCTTGAGAACCTTTGGATAGTTCACAGGCATAAGATCCCAAACGCATTGTTCCGCCCATGTGGCTGATTTTTTTCTGATTTTCCATCAAATCAATAACTGGATTTTTAGTGTCACCCATCATTTCTGTAGAGTGGGCATCCTTTAGGCCCAGCATATTACGGGCAAACTCGATGACAGAGCACTGCATTCCCAGACATATCCCGAAGAATGGAATGTTGTTTTCGCGGGCATACTTCACAGCAGTTAGTTTGCCTTCAATGCCACGGTTGCCAAATCCCGGTGCTACCAGAATCCCGTCAAATCCACCTAATTTGTGAGGAGCGTTCCCTTCGGTAATCAGTTCGCTGTGCACATAGGTTACATTCACCTTACATTCATTGGCAGCACCAGCGTGTATAAATGCCTCATTGATTGATTTGTAGGCATCCGGTAATTCTACATATTTTCCCACCAGTGCAATGTTTACCTCACTTTTTGGATGTTCAAGTCGGAAAAGAAAATCGCGCCACTGGTCCAGGTTGGGTTCCTGTGTGCTTTTCATTTTCAGCTTGTTTAAAACCACTTTGTCGAGCTTTTCTTTGAGCATCACCATTGGCACCTCATAAATGGTACTTACATCAATGCTTTCAATAACAGCATTTTGATGAACGTTGCAGAAAAGGGCTATTTTTCTTCTCATTTCTGCAGTGAGGTGTCGTTCTGTTCTGCAAACCAGTATATCGGGCTGAACACCTTGCTCCAACAGCATTTTTACACTGTGTTGGGTGGGCTTGGTTTTCAATTCTCCGGCAGCCGCCAGATAGGGAATGAGCGTTAGGTGAATAACGATGGCATTTTCAGGACCCAATTCCCACAGCAACTGACGCACACTTTCCACGTAGGGTAATGATTCAATGTCGCCTACAGTTCCGCCAATTTCCGTAATTACTATATCATAATCACCGCTTTCACCGAGATATCGCATGCGTTTCTTTATTTCATCGGTGATATGCGGGATAACCTGAACGGTTTTACCCAGGTAATCGCCACGACGTTCGTTTTCTATTACGGTTTGATAAACCCTACCGGTTGTTACGTTATTATTTTGAGAAGTTGGGGTATTCAAAAATCGCTCATAGTGCCCCAAATCCAAATCGGTTTCCGCACCATCTTCGGTAACATAACATTCCCCGTGCTCATAAGGGTTAAGTGTCCCCGGATCTACGTTGATGTAAGGGTCAAATTTTTGAATGGTTACATTGTAACCCCTGGCCTGTAAAAGTTTTGCCAGCGATGCGGAGATAATGCCTTTGCCCAGTGAGGAGGTAACTCCACCCGTAACGAAGACGAATTTGGCTTTTTTCATGTTGGAAAAGCGATTTGAATTGGTCGCTACGGGATACAAAAGTAGTAAGCGGAATGTGGCGCGTGTGAGAAACTAATTCAGTAGTTTTCAACAGTGATTTTATCGGGATGCAGCAAATAAATTATGGTCTGTCAAACTGAGGGGATTTATCATCATTCCAGGCATCATTAAAGTGCTTTACAGCGCTCAATTTGAGGTAAATGATGCTCGCTGTGCCAGCACATAAAAAGCATCCATTCAGCCACGGTCAACATTCCCAGTTTCGGGTGCTCAAATCCGGCAGCGAGTAAAAACATGTTTTCAGGATTTACCCTTTTTAGCACTTTTTCCCTATTATCCTTCCATGTGGCAATGGCTTCTTCTTTGGATTGGAAAACGCCCTTGGGTACTGCCGCTTCGGGTGCTTCTATTTTTAAATCTTTCGTATTGCTTCGCTCTTCAAGCAAGCCAATAATCTCCAGCGGATTTCTTTGCGTGGGCAGCGTTTTTCTCACAATGGCAAACAAACCGGTTCTGTCAGAAATCAACAAATGCTCCGCAATTTCAGCTATGCACCAGCTATCAGGTCCCGCTTTTTTAAAAAATGACTCTTCATTAATTTCATAAAAAATACCGCACATTTTTGCGGTATTTTTTATGAATATATCAGTGATTGATTCAAAGTTCCCTGTTTGATTCAGCATGACGGATTTATTTTACTTCCATCAGTTCCGTATCAAATATCAGTGTGGCATTGGGCGGTATTACACCACCGGCACCACGGGGGCCATAACCCAGTTTTGAAGGAATGATGAGCTTGTATTTTGCACCCACACTCATCAGTGCAATGCCTTCGTCCCAGCCCGGGATTACCTGGCCCACACCCAGCTGAAATGCAATGGGTTCGTTTCGGCTGTAGGAATTATCGAATTCCATGCCGTCGGACAGTTTGCCGCTGTAATGTACTTTCACCTGTTTGCCTGCGGTGGCTCTGGTGCCTGTGCCAGGATTTTCTATTACATACCAAAGTCCGCTTTCAGTTTTTTGGGCTGTAGGATACAATTTAAGCACTTCTTCCTCACTGCGGGCAAAATCCTGTTTTTTCAGTTTTTCTTCCTTGGCGACTTTCATAGGGGCCTGTAATTTTTCGAACATTTCTTGAGTGGCTGTAAATGACTCGGCATCAGCGCCCTTGCGATATATTTTAAGCGCAACAATGGAATCGCCTTGCTGAATGGCATCAACTATGTTCTGGCCTTCAATTACCTTTCCGAATACACTGTGTTTTCCATCCAGCCAGTCGGTTTTTACATGGGTAATGAAAAACTGACTTCCATTGGTGCCGGGGCCTGCATTGGCCATAGACAGAATGCCTGGTCCTGTGTGTTTCAGTTCGGGAGAGAATTCATCGTCGAAGTTGTAGCCCGGGCCGCCGGTACCATTGCCCTGCGGATCTCCGCCCTGTATCATGAAGCTGGCAATTACCCGGTGAAATTTAATACCATCATAATATGGCACACCGGCTGCTTTGGCGGTGTTTTTAATTTTACCTTCGGCAAGCCCCACAAAGTTGCAAACCGTTACAGGGGTTTGTTTGTAGTGCAGTGTTAAAAAAATGCTGCCCTTGTTGGTCTGCATTTCTGCGTAAATACCATCGGGCTGAGATTGAATAATTTGTGGTATGGCGTTCATTGTAGTGTTTTTTTTGTTATTGCCGGGATTTTTTCCTTTTCCCTGGGCCAAAGCTGCACCCATGATGGCAAATGCCAGAGCGGTGGTGATGTATTTATTCATGATTGGATTGAATGTTGGTTTGTGTTTTTTTGGGCAATTTTCGTACCACTTCCTGATAAGAATGCAAAATTAAGGTTTCAACGAACTTTTCCTGCAGGCCTTCCAAATAAACCGTATTCCAAAGCGTTTTATTCATGTGCCATCCGGGCTTTATTTGATGGTATTCTTCTCTAAGTGCAGCAGACCATTCCGGATCACATTTGAGATTAATGCTGTCGAAGGTGCGAACATCCCCCAAACAAAACATTTTGCCTGCCACTTTCCACACCAGCACGTTTTCATCGAAAGGTAATGACTCAGTCACCCCTGGAAGTGACAAGCAAAAATCTCTGACTTTATCCAGTTGCATGTGGAAAATCGCTTTCGGCAAAGCTACATTAACCCCGTAATTTTGAAAAATTAAAAATATGCCCAATATCGTTGCTGTTTGTCTGTTTTTCTTCGGCTTGCTGCTCTCAAGTCCGGTTTTTGCCCAAACTGATAATCCACCGAAAAAACCTGCCAGGATTTTTGCAGAAAACCTGGAAATGAGAAATGGTCAGGCATACTCTAAAAATAAGCCATTCACTGGCATAAGCGTTAAATTATGGGAAAATAAAATAGTAAACGAAGAAACCCATTGGCTCAATGGCTACAAGGACGGTTTATACAA
Source organism: Bacteroidia bacterium (assembly GCA_044371405.1). Taxonomy (GTDB): domain Bacteria; phylum Bacteroidota; class Bacteroidia; order NS11-12g; family UBA955; genus RGEC01. The sequence goes on along the minus strand of JBILTS010000016.1, from coordinate 19,977 downwards.
AGAGTATACGGAAAACAATGTATTGGTAGCATCTGAAACCTGGGCTGAGGGGGTAAAACACGGCTCATACAGTTATTATTATCCCAACGGGGCCATTAAAAACAGTGGCAATTTCAGCAATGGAAAACTGGATGGTGAAATTATTGGATACTATCCCAACGGAACCAAGCAATATGCCGCCTTTTACAGCAATGGGGTCAGGAATGGCAGCAATCAAACCTGGTTTACCAGCGGTAGTAAAGAGCAATCAGCAACTTTCGTAAACGACTTGCCCCATGGCGATGTTTTTGCCTGGTACCCCACAGGTTTACCAAGATACCAGATTACCTACAACATGGGGGTTAAGCATGGTGCGTACTACAAATTTCACAAAAGCGGCTGCCCGGCAGAAGAGAGTTACTATAAAAATGGTAAAAAGGATAGTATTTACCGACTCTATGACGAAATTGGATGTAAACTCATTGCCGAAGAGTTTTACCTCGCCGGAGAAAAAAACGGTATGTTCATTAAATATGGTTTTAAAGGAGATACACTGAGCGTTGAGACCTGGAAAAACGGTAAAAGAGATGGCAGGTATGCCGAATGGAGAGACCGGGATTTAGAAACCACAGGGTATTACGCAGACGGAGAAAAAGAAGGGTACTGGAAACATGGCTTTTCATCTCATTATCAAATGCGGGAAGGAAAATATAATGCAGGAATAACAATTGGTGAATGGAAGTTTTATGATGACAAGGGAAAGTTGCTGGCTATCCAATGGTACAATGACGAGGGAGAGGAAGTAAAAAGTAAATTTTTTAAAAAACGCAAATAGGGGTGAAAGCCAAGACGGAAAAATGGGTAATTGGAATTACGGGACTGAGTGGTTCCGGTAAAACCTATTTTATTGAGCGTATCAAGGAGCAGCTTCAGGAGAAGGTGGCCGTTATTAGTTTTGATGATTACTATAAACCCCTGCATGAGCAGCAAACAGACCAGAACGGAATTACCAATTTTGATTTGCCAGAAGCCCTTTATCATCAGCAGTTTCATGAAGATTTGCTGAGGTTGATGGAAGATAAGCCAGTATTATTGAAAAAGTATAATTTCGAAAACTACGATGCACCGGAGCGGGTAGATATCATAGATCCGGCACCTGTAATCATTGCCGAGGGGTTATTTGTTTTTGATTTTCCCGATATTGATCAATTACTGTCTTGTCGAATTTTTATCGAAGCAGACATGAAAGTGAGTCTGGAACGCAGACTGGAACGTGATATGCGTGAAAGGGGAATACCTAAGGAACGCAGTTTGTATCAATGGCACAATCATGTGATGCCGGCCTGGGATAAGCACATAGTTCCGCATAAAAATAGATGTGATCTGCATATCATAAACGATGGTCCTGCTGAGGGAAATACCCGGAAAATACTTCAGCACATTGTTCAAAATGCGCACCCGGAGGTGTTGAAGGAAATAGCTGATAAATGGCAGTGATTATATTAAATCAATAATAACCGAGCTGCGGCTTGCAGCATCCACAATCCCGATGCTTGCCTTGCCAAAAACCCCGGCCACTTCTCCCGGATTCAGCAGCAGGGCATTGCCAAATTTTTGTTTTTCTGCCTGATGGCTGTGGCCGTAAAAAACACAATCATACCAACCCGTTTTAATCATGGTTTTGGCATAGAAAGGGTAGTGGCTGACACCAATTTTCATGTCTCCCAGCACAAGCTGCGAGTCCGTGTCGCCGATGTATTCACCATAAAATCGGATGTTGCTGTATGCGGCACATACTTTTTGTATGTGAAACCTGTCGCCGTCATTGTTGCCAAAAACAGCATGGATGGGTAATCCACTTTCGGCAAGCATTTTCGCTGCAAATGGTGAGCAGAAATCCCCGCAAAAAATTAATGCCTCGGCTTTTTCTTTGTTAAATAGCTGAATGGCCTTGTCCAAATTTGTCAGGTTGTCATGTATATCGCTGATGATTCCAAAAATCATAATTAGGGTTTAAAAAAATAGGTGCTCGAAAATACGCAAGTGTTGTAATTTTGCAGCACTTTTATGGCAATAATTATCACCGACGAATGCATTAACTGTGGGGCTTGCGAACCTGAATGTCCCAATAACGCTATCTATGAGGCAGGCCTGGAGTGGGCTATAGCCGATGGTACAGGGGTGCATGGAACGTTTACAATGGCAAACGGAAACGTGGTGGATGCTCAAGATAAATTTGCACCCATCAGCAGTGAAGTGTATTTTATTGTACCCGATAAATGTACCGAATGCACGGGTTTTCATGAGGAACCGCAGTGTGCAGCAGTTTGCCCGGTAGATTGCTGTGTGCCGGATCCGGACCACGTTGAATCCAAAGAAATCTTGCTGGATCGAAAGGAGCGTTTACATCTGTGAATTATTGTTTTTTTTCATATTGTGTTTGAATATTCTGTTTCATTTTTGAACCATGCAATACATCTGTACACAATCATGGGTGCCGCTTAGGGCTGAGGCATCCTCCGCATCTGAAATGGTGAGCAGTTTGCTGTTTGGTGAATCATGTAGCAAGTTGCAGCAAAAAGAAGAATGGATTTATGTATCCTGCACACATGATAATTACGAAGGATGGATACCGGAAAGCTACCTTACACCGCTTGCTGGCGATTTTAAAGGATGGAACAGAAAAGTTACTGTGCATGGGGCTGTTATGCAAAATTCCAGCGGCAGAATAGACCTGTCGCCGGGTGCCATTATCCCCGATTCGATGAGCTGCGATCTCAAAGGAAGTATTTTTCGTTACTCAGATGCCAGGGTATTTGAACCTGAAGTTTTAGATGCTGCGGGCATAGCCATGTTGTTCTTGCATACACCCTATTTATGGGGAGGAAGAAGCGTTTGGGGTTTAGACTGCAGTGGGTTGGTACAGGTAGTTTTTAGTATTTTAGGTAAAAAACTTCCCAGAGATGCATCCCGGCAAGTGGGAGAAGGCGTGGACGTGAATTTTGATAATGTTAAAACTGGTGACCTTGCTTTTTTTGAAAAAGATGGAAAAATCACCCATGTAGGTATTATCATCTCCAACGGTAAAATTATTCACGCCAGTGGCAAGGTAAGGATTGATGATTTTACAGCGGAAGGCATCAGAATCGGTGAAACTGGAGAATTAACGCACAAACTGTCTTGCATTAAACGGGTGTAAGCCCCGAACTTTGTTCCTGAGTATGCAAAAATTACAGGAACATTTACTAGAAATCCGAAAAGAATTCCACCTCAGGCACAGCCACGAATTTGGTTTTACAGAAAGCCAAAGTGAGGCTCATTTTGACATTACAACCCAGGCAGCCATGGCCTACATACAAGGATTGGCTATGAGTGGCAAAATGCAGGAAATGCAAGAAATGATTAAAGGTGGACAGGAAGCATTAGATAATAGTGTTTACCATAACGAACTCATACAGAAATGTGCAGACAGTTATTATGCACTCGACTGGGATCAGGAAAGAAAGAAACACCTGGCAAACACTGCGTTGGTTTGCGCACTGCAGGGGTTGCGTGAGCGTTTTATTGCCGGGGGATATAGTAATGATACTTCCGGTGTGTTGAAGTTTTTGGGGCTAGACAGCGGAATGCTGGGATTGATGGGAAAAATGGGCGGAATGTTAAATATGTTCAGAAAGTAATCGGGTTTTTAATCCACAAACGTCACCTTGATGGTGTTTGTACGTTGCTTTTTGTGAATGGGCATACTGGCACAGTTGATTACACAGTCACCCGGCTTCACTATGCCTTCTTGCTTTAGCACATCTGTTACATCCTGAAAAGTTTGGTCTGTACTCACATATTCATCGTAGTAAAAACCACGAACTCCCCAAACTAAACTCAAACGGGTGAGCAAACTTGGATTGTCTGTGAAAATAAATACATGGGCCTGCGGCCGATAGCTTGCAACCCTGAATCCGGTATAACCCGATCTGGTCATGGCAATAATGGCTTTAGCATCGAGGTGATCACTCATTCTAACAGCGGTGAAGCATACTTCATCGCTGGCAAAAGAAGGGGAGTTGTTATTGGGTTTTTTGCCTTTAAAATAAACCCTTTTGTCTTTCTCAACATCCGTAATGATGCTGCTCATTACCTCCACCACCCGGACCGGATATTTTCCTACGCCGGTTTCAGCACTTAGCATTACGGCATCGGCTCCATCCAGTACAGCATTTGCCACATCATTGATTTCAGCGCGGGTAGGCATGCTATCATAAATCATGCTTTCCATCATCTGGGTTGCGATAATAACTGGCTTGGCTGCCAAAATACATTTATCCACGATATCCTTTTGAATAAGAGGAACCCTTTGTAATGGCAGTTCAACACCCAAATCTCCGCGTGCCACCATAATGGCATCCGATACCTTGATTATTTCCGTGATGTTTTCTACCGCCTCGGGTTTTTCAATTTTTGCAATTACCCGGGTATCTTTCTCATGCATTCCGATGAGTTGCTTTAATTCCAGAATATCCTCCGGCTTTCTGACAAAAGATAAAGCAACCCAGTCTACATTTTGCTTTAATCCGAATTCCAGGTCTTTCAGATCTTTTTCTGTCAGGCAAGGTACGGTTAACTGAGTTTCAGGGAGGTTAAATCCTTTATTTGAAGTCAAAACACCGCCTACAACAACAGCGGCCCTCAACCGCTTTTCGTCTATAATTTCGGTAACTTTTAGTTCTACCTTACCATCATTCAGAAGAATTCTCTCTCCGGGTTTGGCATCCATGGCAAGCCTTGCATAGCTTACAAACAATAACTCCGATGTGCACATGCACTCTTCTGTGGTTACTGTAATGAGCTGCCCTTCGGTCAAATGTATTTCACCGTCTACTTTACCAATCCGAAGTTTAGGACCTTGTAAATCCATTAAAATGGAAACATGGGTTCCCAGTTCGCTGTTGATTTTACGAATTCGATTGATTACGGTTTGATGTGCTTCATGGGTTCCATGTGAGAAATTTAGACGGCATACATCCACACCGGCTTCAATAATTCGTTTAAGAACGTCTTCCTCTTGCGTGGCAGGACCTATGGTGGCAACAATTTTGGTTTTGTTAAATAAACCTCTGTTCATTTTTTTTCATCTTTCTCTTTAACATTTTTTTCGCCCAGCCAGGATATCCAGGTCAGTTTCTTTTTTTCTTTTTCGTTTACTATGTATACCATGGTCATTCCATGGATTGCTTTCATTTTGTCAGGCCAGTCCGTTCCGGCACTTTCATCGTCTCCGCCTCTGCCAATAAGAATCATATCTGGCGGGGGCTTCACATTCATCAATGACCCGTTGGTGCCCTGATTCTCCAAAAGCCACCATTCCGTGCCAAATTCTTCTTCGCGAAAATAATACTGAGTATGTTCAGAATTGATGTTTTTTATCGGCACTTCAAAAGGATGTGGAAGAATGGAAAAGTTTGTACCCATCAATCTGTCTGTTTGCCAAGCCATCAAAGCAGGTGGTAATGCACTGTGTATGGCGATTGCACGGAATGCAATGTCATCAAAATCAAAGTCCAAATATTCCTTTTTTGGCATAAAGCTTTGGCAAAATTAACGACAGGATATCTTGTATGTAAAAAATTGTTTTATTTTGCACCGCAAATCCAAACAACAAAAACATGTCAGAAATCGCAACCAAAGTTAAAGCTATCATCGTAGATAAGCTTGGCGTAGAAGAATCAGAAGTAACCCATGAAGCCAGTTTCACCAATGATTTAGGTGCTGACTCACTTGACACCGTAGAACTGATTATGGAATTCGAAAAGGAATTCGATATCAGCATCCCCGATGATCAGGCTGAAAAAATTCAGACCGTGGGCGAAGCTATTCGTTACATCGAAGAAAACAAAAAGTAAAATTCATGCAACTCAGAAGGGTTGTTGTAACCGGCATGGGGGCTTTGACGCCCATAGGCAATACTTTAAATGAGTATTGGAGCGGATTGCTGAACGGCGTTTCAGGTGCTGCTCCCATTACCCGTTTTGATACCACATTGTTCAAAGTGCGCTTTGCCTGCGAGGTGAAGAACTTTGACATTACCCAATTCATGGACAGAAAAGAGGCCCGTAAAATGGACCCCTTCACCCATTATGGTATTGTGGTTGCCGATGAGGCCATTCAGGATTCAGGCCTGTTACAACAATCCTTTAATCCCGACCGCGTTGGGGTTATCTGGGGTTCGGGTATTGGCGGGTTAACCACTTTTTTTAATGAAGTGGTGGATTTTGCCAGGGGAGACGGAACTCCGCGCTTCTCACCATTCTTTATCCCCAAAATGATCATTGATATTGCCTCCGGGTATATCAGCATCAAGCATGGGTTCCGAGGCCCCAATTATGCCACGGTATCTGCCTGTGCCACAGGAACCCACAGCATCATAGATGCCTTCAATATCATTCGTCTCGGAAAAGCCGATGTGATGGTTACCGGAGGCAGCGAAGCATGCGTGAATGAACCGGCCATGGGTGGCTTTAGTAACATGAAAGCCCTTTCCGAGCGGAATGATGATTACGCAACTGCATCACGTCCTTTCGACAAAGACCGCGACGGTTTTGTACTAGGCGAAGGAGGGGCGGCTATCATCCTTGAGGATTTGGAACATGCCAAAGCCCGTGGAGCTAAAATTTACGCAGAATTAGTGGGCGGAGGCATGACAGCAGACGCCTACCACATCACGGCCCCACATCCGGAAGGCCTGGGAGCCAGGAATGTAATGAAACAAGCCCTGGAAGATGCCGGTTTGGCTGCCAATGAAGTTGATTATATCAATGTTCACGGTACCAGCACCCCGCTTGGTGATATCGCAGAAACAAAAGCCATCCTGGGTGTTTTTGGTGAACACGCATATAATTTGAATATCAGCAGTTCCAAAAGTATGACAGGACACCTGCTCGGAGGAGCCGGAGCCATTGAAGCGGTCGCCTCTGTAATGGCAGTGAAGGAAGGAATTGTGCCACCAACCATTAACCACTTCACCGATGACCCGGATATAGATGCAGGGTTAAACCTTACCTTCCATAAAGCACAAAAGCGTGAAGTGCGCGCAGCACTCAGCAATACCTTCGGTTTCGGCGGACATAATGCATCCGTCATCTTCAAGCGCTACGAAGACTGATTGTAAAAGTTGGCAGTACGACTTTTTTTATCATCAGATTCCAAACGATTTTCAGATCAGATTTATCGGCTTACAGGGCTCAAACCCCGAAGACTGCCCATTTACCGGGAGGCCTTACGGCATTCATCTGTTAATAACCCAGATAGCACGGAAAAAGGCGTCACAGATAATGAAAGGCTAGAGTTTTTAGGCGATGCCATTCTTGACGCTGTTGTTGCCGAAATGCTATTCATGCGTTATCCCGCCAGGCAAGAAGGTTTCCTTACGGAAATGCGCATGAGGGTCGTAAATCGCGAGCAAATGGGATATCTGGCGAATAGACTTGGATTAATTCAGATGATGGATTTAAAACCCGAATTGCTAAAACATCCTACAGCACTTAAATCCATCGCAGGCAATGCACTGGAAGCACTTATCGGTGCGGTTTATCTGGACCACGGATACCGAAAATCCAAAATTTTCATAACCCAGCGTTTAATCGGGCAGTATCTTGATCTGGATAAATTAATGAATACGACCGTCAGCTATAAGGCCGTAGTACTTAAATGGGCCCAGCAACAGAAAAAAAATATTACATGGGCACATACAACAGAAACCCATGGCAGAAAGGAATTGCATGTTTTATCCATTGTAATTGATGAAAAAACAATGGCAACAGAAAAAAATTTAAGCCGTAAAAGAGCTGAAGAACTTTGTTGCGAGAAAGTTTGCCGAATACTGGAGATTCAGGATTAATCCTCAGTATCTGTCAGTGATTCAGGTAAAATGGCCTGCCCGCTTGTTTTGGCAAACCGACACCATTCGCAATCCTCACTGCCACAACCTTTAAGAAACTCCATGCTACGCAGTTTTTGATTACCCATAATCAGAAAATATTTCAATAGAGCAAGATCTTCCTGCGTATAGTACTGCGTGAATGTGGGGAATTCTTTATCATCATTCTGCTCCACAGAATCAATTTTCGCTGCGATACCATTCCATTGTTTTTCCGTGTAGTAATTCACAATGAGCATGTACATACCCAGCTGAAACCAGTATTTGGGAGGTAGTTTGCCTTTGTCCAGACTCTCTGCGGTGGGTGGTTTAAATGATGCCTCAGCGTATTTTGGTTTGCCGGTTTTGTAATCAACAATGGTCACATTGCCATCTTCAATGATAATTTTATCGGCTTTGCCGCCAATTTTAATGCCGTCAATGCTTGATTCCAGCCATTTCTCAAGGATAATATCCTTGTGCGATTGCCAGATATCAATTCGGGAACGGTAATACTGCGGCAGTCTTTCTTTTCCTTGATCCATTTTTAGCTGGAAGCCGGCTGGTGTAAATGCACCCCGCTGCTTGAAAAGCTCTGTCTCAAATAGATTTAAAAAGTCACTTTCATTGAGCCATTGTTGCTTTGTGAAGCCCAGATCAACTGTTTTCCAAAGTGTATTGTGAACCGCAGAACCGTAACCCAGCGCAGCACTTGGTGCCGAGGGTACCCGAACCAGTCGTCCGAAGTAAAAACGAAGTCCACATTCCAGAATATCATACAAAGTGGATGGTGAAAATGTAAACTCCTGCAGTTGCTGATGCAGCCATTCAGAATCTTCAATCTTTAGCAACGGTGTGGCAACGCGGGCGAGTAATTGTGTTTCGGCTGTAATTAAATCTTCCTTGTCAAGTTCAGTTTCAGCTATCTCTGCCTTTCCAATCAGTTCTTGCAGAAACTTACTTTTTTTAATTATGGTGGTTTTTGCACTGATTTTTTCATTACCCCAGCTTAGTCTCAGGGTTTCTTTGGCTCGGGTCATGGCTACATAAAACAGGCGCCTTCTCTCTTCCTTGTCTGCAGCTTCCTCATCCTGGTCCTTAACAGCGTGTTTCAGGCCCTGAAAAAAGGGCTTAATTTTATAAGGCAGGTCACTGTTTTTGTCTTTGTCCCACGACTCTTCTTCGCAACCAATGATAAACACATGTCTGTATTCCAGCCCTTTGCTGCTGTGTGCCGTGGTTAAAACAACCCCTGATTTACTTCCAATACGTTTTTCGAGACGAAGGGCTATCTCATTGCGCTTCATTTTTTCTAGTGCTTCTATATACTCTGGAAGCGTGAGATAGGGGTTCTTCTGGTTGGCAGCCGTTGCATGGCTTAGGAATGTGTGCAGCTGTTCCATTTGCCATTCTCGCTGCTCGCTTTGCATAGCCAGTTTAAGGAAACCACCTTGTGATATTACTTCTTGAATGAGCTGAGGTACGGTCATACCGGCCGCCTTTTTAAGCCAGTCTTCAACATTGTTCCACAATGCCCTTAGTGCTTCCCTGCTTTGGGTGCCGGTCGGTAACGGCTCCGGATTTTGTTTCACGTAATCATTCAGGAAATCACGCCATTTAACCTTCTCATGGCGTTTTGCGTAAATCTCCGTGGCAATTTTTGCAATCTCAAAAGGTGCAATGTCATAGAGGGGGTAGTGAAGCAGGGTGTACAGCAAATATTCTCCCTTATGCGGATGTTCAAGTTCCCAGGCAAGGTATTGAAGCCAGTTTTGCAACTGAATTATAAGTGGTTCATGAAGAATATCCACGCTTCGGGCCAGTGTGAACGGAATTTCCTTTTGCATCAAAATATCCGTCAGCTCGTCCACAATTCTATGTTTGGGATAGATAACAGCAATTTCATCCGGCGGACATCCGGCATCTCTAAGTTCGGCTATCTGACCACTAATGGCCAGTGCCTCATGAAATCTGTTTTTATAAGCATTGTAACTTATTGGAATGGCCGCATAATGACGATTTGCTCCGGATGCAGCTAAATCCTTGCTCAGTTCAGGGAAAGAATTTACAAGCCGTTTTCTGTTATTTTCAATCAGGGTTTTTGCCCCATCAAGTACAATTTGCGTGCTGCGGTAGTTTTGGGTAAGTACTATTTTGGTAATGTTGGTTTCATACTTCCTGGCAAAATCCATCATATTGCTTACCCTTGCTCCCTGAAAGGCATAGATGCTCTGATCATCATCGCCTACCACAAAACAATTGGGATTATCTTCCCAAAAAGAAATTAACTGATACAACAGTTCATTCTGAATTCCCGATGTGTCCTGATATTCATCTACCAGCACATACTGGTATTTTTCCTGATAGGTGATTAGTAAATCCGGGTGGGTTTTGAAAGCATTTAGTACCCATTGCAACATGTCGCTGAACTCATACAAACCGGCTTCTTTTTTCATTTCCTGGTATCGGGGAAGTAATGCGGCGGCCTCTCGCAATTTCTGCCATTCCTTCAAATACTTTTCATAGTCCTTTCGCTTTAGATCACCTTTCACACTCGTTCCTTGTTTTCTCTGGTATATAAGACCAGGAAATGCTTCTCTGAACGCCTCCTCATTGCTGAGTTTGTCAATTCCTTTTTCAAAGAAATCCACATCCAGATTCTCACTTTGCATCAGGTTGAATATTTTTTCCAAAGACTTTCGCAGGTATGAGGGCTGTTCCTGAAAACCTTGCAGTGGCGAACTTGGCGGGATGGAACGTATTAAACTTTCCATAAGTTCCAGTTTGTCAAGATCATCCATTACCCTAAGGTTTCCTTTGGAAAATAATTCCGGATTTTCTTTGATGATGGTATTGCACAAACCATGAAAAGTGTGGATGTTTACCTTGTAGGCATCGGCTCCCATAAAACGGCTCAGACGCTCCAGCATGGCCGAAGAGCCGGCATCTGTATAGGTAAGGCAGAGTATTTCCTGTGGCTTTGCGTCGGTCTGTTTCAGAATATTGAGAATTCTTACTGCCAGAATTTGGGTTTTGCCTGTTCCTGGTCCTGCTATTACCATAACAGGGCCTTCAATTGTGTCAACAGCCATTTGCTGTTCTAAATTCAAAGAATCATAAAGAGATTTAAAATCGGTACTCATAAAGAAATTAATTGTATCATAAATATAAGAAAAAAAATTGACTTTTCCAAATTTTTCAATTAAAAAATCTTAAAAAATGAACCCATGTGTATAAATTGGCCTGATAATTGAATACCAAAAAACATGCCTGTGGCTTTAAATTCGCAGCACGCTTCAGAAATGGAAAAAACCCGTGAACAATACAACGCCATACTGCAGATTTGCAGAAATATTTTTGAGAAAAAAAATACGGATTATGGCACGTCCTGGCGGGTTTTTCGCCCACAAAGCATTACAGATCAAATATTTATAAAGGCCCAGCGTATTCGAAACATTGAAACCAGCGGTAATAATCTGGTGGGAGAGGATATTGAGGGTGAATTTATGGGTATCGTCAATTACAGCATTATCGCATTGATACAGTTGCAATTGCTGGACGAAAACAGGGAAACCGGTGACATTAAGGAAATACTTGAATTGTATGATTATCACGCCCAACTTACCCGTGATCTGATGCTGATGAAAAATACCGACTATGGCGAGGCCTGGCGAGACATGCGTGTAAGCAGTTTCACCGATTTGATCCTGGTTAAAATAGCCCGTATCAAACAAATTGAAGACAATTATGGCAAAACCATAGCCAGTGAAGGTGTTTCCGCCAATTATCAGGATATAATTAATTACGCTATTTTTGCCCTAATTAGAATGCAGGAACAATGAAAATACCCGTTCAGATATCTCGCGTTTTTACTGCGCTGTTGTTCATTTTCTCCGGCATGGTGAAACTGAATGATCCCAGTGGATTCTCCATCAAACTCAATGAATATTTTGATGTTTTTGCCGCTGATGTGGCTCAGAAGCAGGATTCAATTCACATTCAGCTACTGGATGGTGCCAAAATGTTGCAGCAAACTAGCTTCCCATTGTTCAGTTCGGATAAAGTCCAGCCCCTAAATATCAATGTCAGCAGTGAACCGATAACATTAGTGGATACCGCTAATGACTCGGACTCTTTGGGCACCAAGGACGCATCATCCAAAAAGAAAAAGAAAAACAAAACCGCCCCGCGTAAAACATATAACCTGAAATTAAATGCCTCCTACAAGGAATTGCCTGCTGGTGAAATTGCCTTTCAAACTCAGGATTCCGGCTCCAGATCCATGGCGGTGGTGCGGTGTGTGGTGGCGGGCAAAACAATTTATCAGAAAGATGTTCATTTTGAAAGCAGCCACAGCGATGTTTTCAAAACCGATCTTCAGCTGGAGTCTTATGTGAAGAAAGAAGGGGCACTGCATGGTTTCTTTCTGGCAATGAAAAAGTATAGCTTATACCTATCTGTAGCATTCTGTGCACTGGAAGTGATTTTGGGTTTTGCGCTGTTAGTGGGATGGAGTATAACATTTACATCTTTTTCAATGCTCCTGCTTATCGTGTTCTTTACATTTCTCACATGGTATTCATGGATTTATAATAAAGTTACCGATTGCGGTTGTTTTGGAGATTTTATCAAACTAAAACCCAAAGAATCGTTCATTAAAGATTTGGTGCTCACCGCATTGATTCTGATTATCGTATTTGGCAGATCATACATCAAACCCTGGTTTAGTAAAGGTTTTGGCTGGAAGTTCATGGGTGTTATTTCCATGCTTTCTGTTGCATTTGGCTGGTTATGTTATTTGTATCTGCCTGTGTGGGATTTTCTGCCTTATAAACTCGGAAACGACATTCATAAAATCATGACGGAGGTTCCTAAAGGCATGCGCTCATCAGACAGTATTCAAATGCTGTTTGTGCTGGAAAAAGGTAACGATAGCGTGAGCGTAACCACCAAAGAATACACTTCCGGTTATGAGAAATTTGAAAAAGAGGGCTGGAAGTTTCGTCGAAGGATTGATAAGGTAATAATTGAAGGTTACAAGAGCCCAATCCATGATTTTGCCATTTCCGATCCTCAAACAGGAACTGATCTTAAAGACAGCTTCATCCACAGCAAAGGATATAAGCTACTATGGATTTTTACTTACACGGATAAAGGATACAATGGTGCAAATCCGGAAATCAGCGAGATCTACCAATGGTCAAAATCCAATAAAGTTACTTTTTATCCCGTTACGGCCAGCAGTCCTGAGCCATCTGCAGCTTATGTAAAGAAACAGAAACTGCCATTTTCATTTTTGTCTGCGGATCAAAAAATGCTGATGACCCTGGCCAGATACAATCCTACGCTCTATCTGTTCAAGGATGCCATAGTAGTGGATAAGTGGAGTGGCAGGAATTTGCCTTCTGTTCAGAAATTAAAGAAACTGACCTCTAGATGAGGGGCTTCATAGCTGGTAAACTTAAGTTTTTACTGGCTGTATTGCTGGGATTGTTGTTGTTTATTTTCACCCTATTCATGGCACTGCCATCCCCGGAACAAATACTTACCGGGCAGCGCAGCGATAAAGCCACCACCGATGCAATCGTGAAGGATTTGGGGCTGGATAAGCCCAAATGGCAGCAACTGGTTCTATATGTGAATGATCTTTCCCCCGTTTCGTATTATTCATCCGATAATCCCAGAATAAAACAAACAGGCGGACTAACAATTTTTAAGTTGTCTTCAGGCAGTGTTTTGCTGAAAACCCCATATCTGCGTACCAGTTTTCAAACCAAAAAACCAGTTTCTGCCATGATTCTTGAAGCATTCACAGGTACCATGATTCTGGCTTGTGCGTCTTTATTCCTGGCACTGATCATTGGCATACCCCTGGGTGTTTTTTCGGCTGTGAGGCGCGGTTCCGCAGCAGATAATGTCATAGTGGCAATCTCTGCTGCCGGCATTTCACTACCCGCATTTTTCAGTGCCATGCTCATTGCCTGGTTGTTTGGGTTTGTTTGGCAGCAATACACCGGTTTGGAAATGACCGGCAGTCTATGGGAAGTGGATCCCATGGGAGAGGGACGATACCTGGCCTGGAAAAACCTAATTTTACCTACACTGGCACTGGGTCTGAGGCCACTTGCCGTTTTTGTGCAGCTTACCCGAAATACCATGGTGGATGTGTTGTACCAAGATTATATAAGAACCGCACGCGCCAAGGGATTGCCGGAGTGGAGAGTGATATGGCTGCATGCATTTCCCAATGCCGTTAATCCGTTGGTTACATCCATAGGGGGCTGGTTAAGCAGTTTGTTGGCCGGCTCTTTCTTTACGGAATACATTTTTAACTGGAAAGGTTTGGGGAAGGTTGCCATTGAAGCACTCCAGAATTCAGACCTACCCGTCATCATGGGAACCGTACTTTTTACGGCAATTATTTTCTTTTTTGTCAATCTTATCACGGAGATGTGCTATATTTGGCTCGATCCTCGTTTGCGTCATGGATAAAATTTATCTTGTAGGTCTGCCCGGTTCAGGAAAAAGCCATACCGGAAAATGGCTGTCTCAAAAAATGGGATGGGATTTCGTGGATTTGGATGAGCTCATTGAGAAAAACGAGAAAAAAAGTGTGGGAGAACTCTTTGAAATGCTAGGAGAAGAGGGATTCCGAAACATTGAGCAGAAATACCTTAAAGTTACTTTTTCCTTCAAGCAATGTGTTGTGAGTTGTGGTGGTGGCACACCCGCATGGGGGCAGAATATGGAAAATATGGGTAGACATGGTCTGACAGTGTACCTAAATACCGAACTAGCTGAAATTGAAAGACGCCTGGAGGAAAGCAAAGTCCATAGGCCGCTGCTGTCGCAAAAGCAAAACCTGGGTAATCAAATTTCTGAACTAAACGAAAAAAGAAGACCCTATTACAGCAGAGCCAAAGTGATATGGAATCGGAATGAACCCAACGAGCAGTTTTTTAGCTCCCTTGATCGCCTGGTTTCATTGTATTAACTGCAGTATTGCATGCCGCACATCGGTAACAGACAGTACTTTTTAAATCATCTGGCCCAAACCAGCGATGCTCCACTGCTACTCGAAATTGTGCGAGCTGAAGGTCACTATTTGTATGACAATAGTGGCAAAAAGTTTTTAGATCTGATTTCCGGTATTTCCGTTTCATCACTTGGCCACAGGGATCCCCATATACTTGAAGCCATTCAGGGACAGCTCGATCAATACTTGCACCTGATGGTATACGGTGAGGTAGTGCAGTCGCCCCAAATACTTTTGGCCGAAGCATTAAGAAATGTTTTGCCACCCCGTCTGGATAATTTTTATTTTGTAAACTCAGGCAGCGAGGCCATTGAAGGCGCCATGAAACTGGCGAAACGCTACACGGGCAGATCTGTTTTTATCGCACAAAATAACGCATATCATGGCGGAACACAGGGTGCCTTAAGTTTGATGAGCAATGAATATTACAGTGCACCCTACAAACCTTTACTCCCGGATGTTGTGTTTATAGACGCGGGTGATATTGATGCACTTGCAAATACATCGGAAATACCTGCTGCTGTGGTGCTGGAGCTTGTGCAAGCCGAACGCGGCGCCATTCCAGCTTCAAAGGAATATGTGCAATCTGTGAGAGCGTACTGTAACCAAACCGGAGCGCTGATGATCGTGGATGAAATACAGACGGGTATGGGTCGCACTGGAACCATGTTTGCATTTGAACAATATGGTATTATTCCTGATGTTTTGGTGCTTGGTAAAGCGCTTGGTGGAGGAATGCCAATTGGTGCATTTATAGCTAACAAGCAGGTCATGCAGTGTTTGTCAGAAAATCCGGTACTGGGGCACATCACTACGTTTGGTGGTCATCCTGTATCTTGTGCTGCAGCAACGGCAGCTGTAAATGTTACCGCCCAAAATCAACAGAAATTCCGGGTGAAAGAAAAAGAGCAATTGTTCAGAGCACATCTGCAACATCCCAAAATCAGAAAAATTGAGGGAGTTGGTTTATTGCTGGCTGTGCATTTGGATAGTGAACAAACCTGTAAACACATCATTTTAAGTGCACTGAATGAAGGTATATTCACCGATTGGTTTCTTTATGCACCGGATGCACTCCGAATTGCGCCACCACTCAGCATCACGGATGATGAAATTATTGAAACCTGCAAAACAATCATTGACATATTAAATTAATAAATCCTTTTGGGGGTAAAGGGCATATTTCTTGTATTGGTAGTATTAAACAAACAAAAACATGAAAAAAGTTGCATTGTTAGGTTCATTAATTGTTTGCAGCATAACCATACTGATAGGTTTGTCTGCCTGTGGTAAACTGAAGGAAGACCGAGACAATATTACCAGTGCCGAGGATTTTGCATCCTCAGAAACAGAAGCCGCAAGTTTATTTGATGTTTCAGATGATATGAATGAGAGCAGCATGCAATCAACCATAGTTCCATCCGGAGCAACGATCACGGTTATAGACACCCAGAATTCATTGAAGGTATATGAACTTGATTTTGGACCGCTTGGCAGCACAGCCCCTAAAGGCAAATTATGCGGTGATGGTAGATACCGTGCCGGTAAGGTTCGTATTAGCTTTACCGTTCCATACAAAGCGGTGGGATCTGTTGCCACCATAAAAACAACAGCTGCAGATGATTACTACTGCGGCGATGGTAACAGCATGACCAAGTTAATTACTGACATCTCCATCAAACGCACTGCAACATACTCTTTTGAAATAGGGGTGAACGGTACCCAGTTGATTTTTCCTGACGGAAGAACCGCATCATATCAAGGTGTACGCTATTTTTCCAAGACTTCAGGGCAAAACACACCGGGTATTTGGGGCGATGAATATGAGGTTACCGGCAGCGGAAGCGGGGTGAACCGCGAAGGCGATTCCTATACCTGGAGCGTTACTTCTCCATTGTTGAAAAGAATGCAGCTGGGTTGTGCCCGCACATTTGTCAGAGGCATTATATCAGTGCAGAATGTTGACGCCAGCCGGAATCTTGAAATAGATTTTGACCCCTTTAACAATGCGGCTTGCGACAGAACGGCAAAAGCCCTGTTTGGCAACCGCAGCGTTACTTTCACAATCCGCTGATCCAACTGTGCTTTCTACTGCGAGAATGACGTATTTTTGTGAAATGCGTTACTTGCTTTCGTTGATAGCGGCATTGATGTTGATGTCGGGATGTCGTAAGACAGAGGATATTACCGCAACCATGCAGCCGGCCATTGATAATGCAACAGCGTTTCAATCTGTGGCAGCCCATGCATTTCTTCCCACTGCAGAAGTATTGCGTGACTGGGGCAATTCAAGAGCAAACGTACCTTTTTTGATGCTGACAGACAGCGGTGTATGGTTTGATTTTAAAACGGGTATCGTTTGTCCTGACGGTCTAATCCGCAGTGGGAAATGCCTGGTAAAAAACGGTTTTTCGCTCAATAATTTTGAAGATACCATTTGGTTTTCTGCTTCACCTGCAGACAGTTTTGCAGTGATATCATCCGCGGGGCCTGTGTATTTTTCAGGGAAATTAAAATTCACCCATAAATCTGCCTATCAGTTATCGGTAAATGGCAATGCCGATATTCGGACCCGCGATAAACAATTTCCCGTGAGCATAGATGGTTTAATCGAGCTGGATCCGGAAGGTCAAAACACCCGAAGTGCTAAATTTAAAACCAGCTGGTTTGCAGATGTGGTATTAGCCGGTAAAGAATCATACCATTATGAAGTGACACGCACAAGCGATTGTTTTCCGAGTTTTTCCCTAGGTTCTGGGCACAGCTACTCCAACGCCATACAAATCAATTTCAATCCATTTAGCAATGCAGCTTGTGATCCTGTTGTAAAATTTACCTCAGGGCGCGAAGAGTGGCTCGCTGATTTATGGTAAGGAACAAAGCGATACCGGAGGTTCTGCCGGTTTCATGCTATTGTCTTCAATTTGAAGCCATACATGTTGGACACCATTGGTTACCCACAGCCATGGGCAGTTGTATGTTTTATTGTAAACAGATGCCTGCAAAACAGTTTCTGCCGTGAGTTTAATATTCGGTGCTTTTACTTCCACCAGGCAGGCAAATGGCCGTTCACTGCATGAAACCATGACATCGAAACGTTTTTTTAAGCCATTGTAGGTAAGCTCTCTTTCCACCGAAATCATAGAAAAGGGAATGGTGTATTCATGGTGCAGATAACGTATCACATGCTGTCTAACCCATTCTTCGGGAGTTAGGGGGATAAATTTTTTTCTTACCGGATCAAAAATCTGCTTTTTTTGTCCAACGGTTTGAAGCGTAAATTCGTAAACAGGAAATTGAAGCGTTTCCAACGCCGTGAAATTAACACAAAATGGCAAAACAGTCAGGTACCATAGATCAATTTGTTAATCTTAGCAAACGTTTTGCTGCCAAGGATTGGTCGCCCCTGATATTGCTCCAGGGGGATGAAACCTGGTTTGTGGATGCATTGACTGCACAAATAGAGGAGGGTGTTTTAACCGAGGCAGAACGAAGTTTTAACCAGACCATAGTTTACGGTAAAGAAATAAAATCCAGCGAACTGGCGGGCGTTGTAAGAAGGTATCCCATGATGAGTAATTATCAGCTGGTGGTTCTTAAAGAAGCTCAAAATCTCGAAAACTGGGATGTGTTGTTGCCATATCTCGAGGCCCCGCTATCCAGCACCATCTTTGTGATGGCCTTTAAAAATGCCAAGATGGATAGCCGTACCAAAGTATACAAAGCCATCGCCAAAGGAACAGTATACACAGCTGAAAAATTGCGCGACTATCAGGTAAAGGGCTGGATACCGCAATTCTGCCATTTGAAAGGACGAAGCATTGACAATGCCGCCGTGGATATGCTGGTAGATTTGCTGGGTGCTGATTTGACCCTGATTCACAATGAGTTGGAGAAGATGTTCATTACTGTAAAAGATGAATTTATCAGGCAACATCATGTAGAACAGCAGGTCGGCTTTAACAGGGAGTACAATGTTTTCGAACTGCAATCTGCCCTGGGTATGAAAGATTTTAACCGAAGCATTCAAATTGCCCACCAAATGGGTGTTCGGGCCGAAAGAGGAGATATTCACCGCATAGTTCCTGTTTTATTTGGTTTTTTCAATAAAGTGGTATCTGCCCATTATCTCATGGCCAAAAGCGATCAGGAAATGGCCGCTGAGCTGGGGGTGAATCCTTATTTTGTGAAGGATTATCGTTTGGCTGCCCGAAATTATAACCTCAAGGATCTTGAAAAGGCATTGGGTCAAATCAAATATCTTGATTTAAGGCTAAAAGGCATACAACGCGGAAGTGCTGCAGATGGTGACCTTTTGGTAGATGCCGTTCTGGGCATCCTAAAGAATTGATATTATTGTGACGCTTTATTTGAAATGATATTTAAAAAAAATGTTAATTTGCATTTATTAAAACTAACCTATGAAGAAAATATACTTTTTAATCGGGCTCGCAGGCACACTTTTTAACTTAAATGCCCAGGGAGTCAGAACAACTTATCAGCCGAATGTATCAACTCGCTTGGAATCAATTCAGAGCAATGTTTATCACGATGTGCTCAGCAATGGCTCAAGCTCATCTGGCAAGAAGATCAATTCTCGTGGTGTGAATTACACCAACTTCATTAAAATCGGTTCAACCTATTACGATTTGCAAAGTAATTATGCAATGCCGCATCGTTTGGTAATGCATCCCAATGGATCAATTTCTGCAACATGGACTACCAGCGCCAATGATTTTTCCGGTTTTCCCCAGCGTGGTTCCGGTTATAATTTCAGAAGCACGGAAGGGAAATGGCTTACCCCAGACAGCAATAGGGTAGAATCTTCAACCCGCACAGGATGGCCCAATATTGGAATACTCCGCAATGGTTCAGAGTATATCATTGGTCATGAAGCTACCAATGGTGGATTTGCCATTACAAAAAATAATGGACCCGGCACACGTCCTTCATTAAGCACCAACATCCTGTCAGAACCACCCTACAAGCCCATTTGGGGACGTGCAGCCAATGATGGAGATACCATCCACTTCATCTGCAGTTACACCGATTC
>JBILTS010000102.1:0-8030 GCA_044371405.1 Bacteroidia bacterium | reverse complement strand
CAGCCCGACATGAGAATTACCGCAGGTCTTATTTGTTTGATGAGTTCGTAAATACCTTCGGTTCCCAATTTTCTTTTTTCGTAAAGCACAACACCATTTGGAATGTGAAACTGAAATGGTGCTTCGGGGTTGATGGGATAATGTACTACATGGATACTGTCTTCGGGATGCAAATGAAGGTGTTCCTTAAAACAATCCATGCTGTACCCTGCCAGCTCCGTATAAAGAAATAAAAAGGTCATTGGTCTGATTAAACTGTTATAAAACGCGCTTTTGCCCTTATTTTGCCTGTCTCAATGCGCCTGGAGAAGTACCTCATCGTTTTGACCATCTTTACGGTTTTCATGGATGACTTTCGCTTTGGTGACGAAAAGCAGCGGGCATTTGCGGCATTCGATTTCTATTACTACTACGTAATCTGGTTGCTTTTTATTCTCCATTACATCAGCAAACGCCGGGAGATTCCCGTATGGCCGCGCTGGTTTATGCTGGGTATTCTGGTGCTGTTCACCAATTCACTTATAGGCGGTGCCGCCAGTGACAGTTTAAAGTTTGGCATGGTTAAACAAATGCTGGGTATAACCTACTCTTCCCTGGCTTATTTCAGTTTAATTAAATATGAGAATTTTGACCTTCAAAAAGTTTTTCGATACTACGTTTCCGGGGCATTCTGGGTAAGTATCTGGGGCTTGGGTGAGCAGGCCATGCATATACTGGGTTTCAAATACCGATTTGAAGGATCTATCATTGAAGAAACCACGCGCTTACTAGGTTTTGCCAACTTCTGGGAGAATTACAAGATTACCTCCACCGGATTCAACCGGGTCTATTCCATCATGGGAGAACCCTACTTTCTGGCTGTGGCCCTGCTGCCTGCCCTCTATTACCTGATGAATTGCATTATAGGTCCCAAGCTGGTTCGCAATCGCAAAGAATGGTTCCGTTGCGGGGTGGTTGGTTTGTGTATTTTGTTTACCTTCAGTGCAGCCGGTTACGCGGGTATTGGCATGAGTATATTGCTGATTGGCGTAAATCACGGTTTTTTTGATTTGCGGCGATTCGGCATACTGTTTATTCCTATTTTTCTATTGGTAATTCTGCCACAGATATCCAACCTGAGAAAGTTATTTTTTGAATTGCAGGTGAGGGTGGATGATACCATCAAAGCGTTTATTTACAAGGGCGTGATGGAAAAAAAGGAAATTGCTAAACTGAATTCATCCACGTTTGCTTTGTATTCCAATTTTTTGATAGCCGGTCAATCATTTGAGTCACACCCGTATACCGGTGCCGGTCTTGGCTCTCACGAATTGAGCTACAAAAAATACTTTGATCGGTTCCTGGATAAAAACCTGAAAAAAATGTATGGCGATTTTAATACCAAAGATGCCAATTCGCTATTTATCAGAATGTTGTCCGAAGGGGGTTTGATTGGACTGGGGTTGCTGTTTGTTGCCATATTTTCTTTTTTTGTTTACAAAAAAGGCATTAATAATCCCCAACTGTATTACCTTACCCTCATCAACCAGGGTGTTTTTCTGATGCTGCTTGTTCGATTGCTGCGAACCGGAAATTATATCGGTCAGGGGTTTTACTTCTTTTTCTTTTTGTATGCCTTGTCAGCCATTCAAATTCGCCGATACTACAAGAATCAGCCATTGGCAGAGACTGCAGAAAGTATTCCGGAGGCCTGAGCAGTCCAGGTGTGGTATTTCAGGATTTTCTCCCTAAAGCAAGTGCCCATTTCCTGGCTTTCAGCGGGGTTTTGCAGCATCTGCAACAAGGCATCCCTCAGATCTTCCGGTTTATCGGACACCAGCCATCCGTGTTTTCGGTGCTCCATTACATCTTTCAAAGGTCCTTTGTCGGGTGCCACAACGGGCACACCGGTCAGGCCATATTCAAAAATCTTAATGGGGGAACCATACCAGTTTGAGGAGGGCATGACCGCCAAATCAAAAGACTTGATGTAATTCATGACGAGGGCATGGGGTACTTTACCCGTGAAGGTATATGACCCTGCCGGCAATAATTTTTCAGCCTTGCTTTGCAAACCTTCGCGGATGCTGCCATCTCCCACAATCATGAGCCGGGCATTCGGTTGGTGTTTGATGACCTCTTCAAATGCATCAATCAAGCCGTCCACGCCATGGTAGGGAAACAGACTGCCCACAAAACCGATGATTTGGGCGCCATCGGAAAACGCATCCCGAATCCGTTTAACGGCATCTGTATCATATTGTTCTTTATCTGGATTGATGGCATTGGGTGCCACGTGGATGGGTTTTTTACAACCGTAATAGGTTTGCAGATATTCCTTCATGGCTGAAGAGACTGCTATAACATGGCTGGTACCATGCAGTTTATTGCGTTCCTTGCGGTGGCCCAAAAACCTCAGTAAATCCGGTCCTTCGAAAGCTGCCATCTCCTCCACCACCGGGCTATTCACTTCCAAGACATGCTTTATGCCATGCTTTGCGGCCATCTTAACCCCGCTATCCTGAAGGTATTCGCCACGCTCGTAGATCATATCCGGCTTGAATTTCAGAATGGCCTGTTCCAGCAGTTTGCCTGCTGTAACATCGTGTTTCAGCAGCCGCAAGTCTTTCAGGGCATTCCAAATCCACAGGGGCACCATTTTCTTAATTCCCGTGAGGTTATCCGATTGCTTTGAAATACCCGAAATATGGGTGTTGACGGCCGCTTGTTCCGTTCCGCCCAGCACCACAGGCAATACCTCATGACCCAGTTGCCGGAATGCATGAATGCTTTCGCGCTGGTGCGTGCTGTAGCCCACTTCACTCACAATATCGTGGGTGGGATGGGGGGAATAATAAATGATCCGGAGTTTATTCAAGACAAAGAATAATCCGCTGCCCGCATTACATCTTCGCGGGTATAGGATTTCATGGGAATGTTGATTTCGGTTTTGGCAAAGGTTTCGGGGATTTCTTCACCCTGAATCAGTTTTTGCAGCCAGGGTTTGTAATACGCAGGGGTTTGGGGGCGATTGATTACCTCCTGCAAATACGCAGCATCTAAAATACCCTTTTCCTGTATAAATCGGCAAACCGTTTGTATGCTGTAGCTGTCTATTTCGGGGCCGGTGGCAAGCCGCGTAGGGGCAAAGTACTCGTTTTCGTCAATACCGGTAAAAGCATCTCCGTCGGGGTACCACTGTACCGTATTGGCTACCGATATGCCAAACTGCTTTTCCATCCCCAAAAGCTGTATGGCTTTGCGCAAGGGGGTTTTAAGTGCCTTCAATATGGGGTTGTGACGCAGGGAATCGGTGGCTCGTTTTTTATCCGGGGTCCAGAGCTGCAGGGTTGCGCTGTAGGTTTCGGGCAGATACACAATATGCGGCTCCCAACTGTCGATGGTGTGCACGGGATATTGCTGCTGGGTAAAATGTTTGTTTACCCGCAGTTTGGTTTTGTTGCCTGCCGTAACGATGTTTTTATCAAACAGCATCGTCTCATACCCAGAGCCGAGAATGGCTGCTGTGGTAAGTATGTAGTTGTTGTGGTGGTGAATGCAATGTGCTGCTATACCTGCTGCGTGGGTGGGATGGGCTGCAAAAAAATGAATTTTCATCACCACATCTTCATTTTCGAAGATGTACAAAAAAGGAATATTATATTGGCTCCAGGTCTGTTTCAGGTACCCATCATCATCAAAATTGCGCTGCAATACCAGTTTGAGGAATTCGGTGTCGTTGCCCATTTGCTGCAAAATGGGACCTGCTTTCTGATGGAGTATTTTGCGATCCTCGTGGACTCGGCTGAGTTCAAGGATTTGCTGGATATAGGTGTGATGTGACAGTTGTTCCTGATTCATTGACGATTACAAAGTTACGATGATTGCTGTTACAAGGATGACGTCCCTACGGGACTCTAGCAGGGTGGTTAGGGTTGCTTGGGTTTGTATAGCTCTCGGGGTTACTACGATGTCGTCCCTACGGGACTGTGCATGCTACACGCTTTTGCATTTTAGCTCAGTAGGAGCGGCATTTTCATAGAACATGCCAAAACAGGAATCTAAACGCCGTAGGTGTGTTATGGTAATGATTCAAGGGTTTTGAATTTGTGATAGATAGCAAAAGTATAAACCTGTTTTCTCCTGACCCAGCTGACTTCGTCTGCGCTTGCACCGAAAGCACAACAATTAAATTGTTACAACAAAATTCCGTTTTCTCCCTCACCCCCGCTGACTGTCGTCAGCGACCCCTCTCCCGTTGGTAGAGGGGCGGGGGTTGTGGGCAAAGCTTTGTCAACTTTGCAAAAGTTGACAAAGCTACTAGTTGAAAAACGCATCCTCATAATACCGCACAAAACGCAGTCCCCATTTGGGTGGTGGGATGAGTGGTTTTATTGATAAACCCATAGATTGTTTTACGGCCAACACGGGCAGGTTGATGCCCATGCCCATGGCGGTGGTGCTGCTGCCCTGCAGGCGGGGGTTGATTTCAAGGATGTAAAAACGTCCGTCTTCACCGCGTTTTACCTGCAGGCCGTTTGGGCCGTGCAGTTTCATGCAGCGAAAAACCCGGGTGGCGTAATCTATGATTTCGTGGTTTTCTTCGAACACCCCGGCCACACTGATGCCATTATTCATGGCTATGCGCTTGCGTGGCAACAACAGCAAATGTTCCCCCTGATCCAGTAAAGCATCTACGGTAAACTCCTCGCCCGGCAGGTACTCCATCACGAGCATTGCAGGCAGGGACCTGTTACCAAACAACTCCATGATGGATTCGAGTGTGGCATGGGTATTTCCGGGCTTTTGCTCAAAAAACGCGTCAAATGAACCCGAACCGGCATCGAGGATGCGCATGCCACGGCTGCCGTTGGAGAGCGCCGGTTTGATGCAGACTTTTTTGTGGGGATAGCCCAGTTTACGGGCATACTCCGCAATTTCTGAAGCTGTTTTGGCTGTATAAAATTCTGACACTGGTATGCCTGCCTGTTTCAGTGTCTGCATCAATTTGAGCTTGTCGTTTGCGGTGTGCAGTTGTTCCGCATTAGAAACCACAATGCGGGTACCTATATTCAGAAAGCGTTCCTTACACGGAGCCAGCACTTCCAGTTCGCGGGTTACCAGAGGCAGCAACACGTCGATTTTGTGCTCTTGACAAATTTGGAATATCTGGTCAATAAAAGCTGGATCGGATGCTTTGGGAATTTGAAAAAATGGAGTATGCACCGCCCTTCCTGATGCATAAGGATTGGCATCGGCCACCAGCAAATTGATTGACTCATCCTGCAGTAATGCCTTAATAATCCCGGGCCCGCCGGGGGCACCGGCGCCGGTGAGGAGGGTGGTGATTTTATTTATTGGTTTAATGGGTTATTTGTTTAATGGTTTGTCTCGTCCTGAAAAGGTTGACAGCATTTTTCTATTTCGCACCTGCGGCGCTATTGTGATACCATCCCTACGGGACTGGAAAGTGGTGAATGTGTCAATCGCATATTTCGCAGCCAGTATTCCCCTCACCCCGGCTAACTGTCGTCAGCTACCCCTTTCCCGGAGGTAGAGGGGTGGGGCGGTGGTGGTGTAAAATTTGACAAATTTCCAAAAGTTGTCAAATTTGATTACGTTATTACCATCCGCACCACCTCGAATACTTCTGCCCATTCCACGCCGGCCTGAACACCGCGCAAGCGGGCCTGGCTGCGGGTAAATTCGGGATTCATGTAAGGACGGTGTGCCTGGCTTTTGTATTGAGACAGGGCCTGTATTTTCTGTTCCACGTGAGATTCTTTCAATGCGAAAAATAGGGTGGTTTTGAATTCAAAATTATTCCAGGGCAATTCATAGCACAGGAGGGTGGAGAATTTAAAGGCACGCACGGCTTCCTGGGCGATGGTGTAATGATCCTGGTGGATATCGTTTATACTCGGTACAAATACTACTGAGGGTTTTAGGTTTTCACGCAGTGTGAGAATATCATCCAGCAGTTGCTGACGATGGTAATTGAAAGTGCGCACATCATAATCGAATAAATGCAGATTTTCTTCCGGAATACCCAGTTGCTTTGTTGATGCCTTGATTTCCTGCACCAGCACATCCTCCGGAAAACCGGCCAGCACACTGTGTCTGCAGGCAGAGAATGCCGCTATATGCACATGGTTTCCCTGTTCCAGCAGCAGTCGTATGGTGCCGCCGCAGCCAAGTTCGGCATCGTCGGTGTGGGGAGAGAGAATAAGGACAGTTTGGTTGTGGATGTGCATGAGGTTTTATTAATTTAACAATCTTATTATTTTTTCTGATAATAATTCAATATTAAAATCAGACGTGTTGAATTCTGAATTAAAGTTTACACTTTTAGATTCAAATATTTCAATTAAATCAATAAGATCTTTATAGATATTGCCTTTATTTATGGGCTTGCCAATATTATTTTCCTCCACATATTTAGCAGTTTTTCCTTTATCAGAAAACACAACCAGTGGTTTTTTCATGGCGATGGCTTCATAAAATTTTGTACTCTTGGAAAAATTCAAATCATCGGTTAGAAAAAGCATCATTGCATCTGACCTTGAGGCCATTGCGAATGCTTCTCTCTGCTGCTTTATTCCGTCATAAAAAATAATATTATGCTGGTTTTTAAATTTAAAAAACCAAGCAGGTACTTCTCCACAAAAATGAAACTTCAATTTATTATAGCTATCCGGATTTTCTGCTTTAATTCTATTTAAAGCATCATTTAATTCCACAAAAATATTTTCGGTTTTGTTATACAATGTTCCTAACAGCAGTAAATTTATTTCATCTTTTTTTAGGGGCTTTTCATCCTTAAAATCAATAAAATCCTCTGGGTCAAACCCATTTGGTATTACATAAAATTTATTGTGGGTTTCAACTGTGATTGTTTTAAAATAATCGTTCATTTCTTCCGAAACTGAAATTATGGAATCACATGCTTCAATTACCGCTTTCTCTTTATTCTCCTCATTAACTAAGTGCTCTGGAAGCATTTCTGCAAAGCCAAAAGAGGTTTTATTGTTGCTCCAGGGGTCCCTAAAATCAACCATGAGGTTGATTTCGGGATACTTCTTTTTTAATGGCAGCAATTCCCAAGCCATCTGAAAAGGGCCCACAGAAACCACAATGTTTTTTGTACCGCTTTTGATAGCATTTTCAACAATACTCTGAATGCATTGTCCAAAGCCTATGGAATGATCATAATAGTTTTGATTTGTATAGCGGATTTTAACATAATAGGTTGCTATCCGATACTTTAACTTTGATAACACATTTTTGGGGACCGACATTAAAACAGAGGGATATGGCGGTTTTACATAGCGGATTTTACTCTTATACCCTATTATGTCATTGCGCCAGTTACTGTTGCCTGTATCTGCTTTTTGCGCGGCAATTACCGTGCAGTCAACATCTTTTCTGTTCAAGTATTTGACAAACTTAGCCCAGCGCCTGCCACCAATTCCGGGGTAAGGCGGAAAAGTAAAACAAATAACCAAAAGTTTCTTCATTTAATCTTTCGCCGCATCAGTTTGCTTAATGGCGATAAAAAACGCATGACTTTCTCATGCGTCCTATAAACCCCGGTTTCGTAGGATGCATAATTGAGATGTGATGCGGGCGGCATTGCCATGTAGCTTTGAAATTCATCCATGGTCAGTCCCAATTTTTTAACCACATACTCTTTGTCTTCGACAAGTTGAGCCGAATCGTAAACCGGTTTTGATAGCTCTTTCAAAGCCTGTTCCCTGGTTAGCTGACCTGAACAAATCAAATTGGATAAATGGGCTTTTCGTTTGTCTACTTTAAACTTTTCCATCAGTACATAGCCCTGATAGAATCGGGTGAAAATAGATTCATAGTGTTTTCCTCCGTAATCCCGCCAGTTGAATTTTTCCGCAATGGTTGTTTTTGCCTGTGTCTTATCATAATCCACCAGCTCGAGCAAGTTGATTCTTTGGATTTTTTTAAATCTTAAAATCCAGTTGTATTGGAAAAAGCCCATAAGGGGCATCGTTTTTAGTTTAATTCTTCCAAATGTGTTA
>JBILTS010000101.1:0-8154 GCA_044371405.1 Bacteroidia bacterium | reverse complement strand
ATCCAGCTGAGCGCAAGCCCCGCTTGCAAGCTCAGTGGTAAATGAAAAAACCAGGGCGTTAGCCCGGGCTTTTGAAGGTGGAACCACCCCCTTTAGGATCACGAGTCTCGGCCTAGCATAGCGAGTAATCCAGCTGAGCGCAAGCCCCGCTTGCAAGCTCAGTGGTAAATGAAAAAACCAGGGCGTTAGCCCGGGCTTTTGAAGGTGGGACCCGTTAGTTGACAGCATAAAGTTGATAGTCGACAGTTATATTTGAAGTAAGGATTGGTAGGTATTGAGTTAACATTTCTTAAGTCGGAGATTTATAAAGATCTCTATGCCCTTCATCCTTTACCTACCAATATCTTTCCCAAATGAACTGATAAGCCAATAAACCAATCAATATGACTAAATATCGAAAAATATTTTTTTAGTTTTCTTAAAAAAAAGTGTCTGCCGAAAAATTCTAATCTCAACTTTGGTAAACAATTTGCATGTATAAATCGTCTATAAGCCGGATGCGTTATTTATTCATATTTCTTTTTGGAGTCAGTACCCATCTCTGTAACGCTCAGGAAACAGGGGAAACCATCATTATTCAATCCTCGCTCAATAAAGCCAAATTGTTCAGTTACCGCGTTATCACACAGGAATACATTACCAATGTGAATGATTATTTCCTTGATCTAAAACTGGATACATTTTATATGGTGGTGAAAAATACGGGAGTTCCCTTTGAATATAAACTCACCTACCATCAGGATGAAAAATTCACCCAACCTGTTAAGAAAAACGATCCACTTCTTCGCAGCGAATATCATATCCGCTTTGATGCAAAATCCGGAAAAGCAACTGAATTGCTTAACTGGAAACAGTTCAGGGATCAAATGCTCAGCGATCTTTCTTTTCAGACAGCCAATAAGCTGATTAGCACTGCAGAATTTGAAGATTACAAAAAGTTGCTGAATTCGGAGCAAATGGTTCGTAAAACTGTGATGCACGACATTACCTATTTGTTTAGCATATACGGCGATACGGTTCGAATGGATGCCGAATACATGAAAATAAAGCCGGTTCGTTCTCCTATGAGCGGTAAGGATTATGCCATACTCGGAAGCTTTACCTCTGAAATACCTGCCGGAACCCGCAATACTGTTGTTTTTCATGCCCGTAATAAGGCCGGTGAGTTGGAAAAACCCCAATTAACGGAAGAAGTGAAGGCATATTTGTATAAAACATATCCTAAGGACAGTCCCATTCCGGAGTTAACCGCGGTAGGTTTAAATTCTGAAATGGATTGGCAATACAATCGGCTTCAGAAGCAAATGCTGCGCATTTCTTTATCAGATGTGCTGGCCATCAATGGTCAATCAAGAGGCAACATCCGAACATACGATCTGTGGGATAAAGAATAAGGTCAGGGATTTACAAATAGTAAATCCTGACCCTGATAATCCATCCTGATTTGTCCGTCTTTGCTCAATTCTCCCGACAATATTTTCTTGCTGAGCTCGTCAAGTACCCTTTTTTGAAGCACCCTTTTCAGCGGCCGTGCACCAAACTGCGGGTCATAACCCAGCTGGGAGAGCCAGTCTACTGCAGCTTCGG
Source organism: Bacteroidia bacterium (assembly GCA_044371405.1). Taxonomy (GTDB): domain Bacteria; phylum Bacteroidota; class Bacteroidia; order NS11-12g; family UBA955; genus RGEC01. The sequence goes on along the minus strand of JBILTS010000101.1, from coordinate 6,567 downwards.
TCCAGGATAGTTCCACATCGGCCTCTTGGAGTCTTGACTGAATTTCGTTTAGCTGCATTTCCACGATGCTCCGAATGTTGTCCCGATTGAGGGGCTCAAACATTACAACCTCATCAATACGATTTAGAAATTCGGGTCTGATGCTGCGTTTCAGCAAATCGAAAACCTTGGTTTTGGTTGAGGCAATAATTTCATCTTTATCACCTGTTTCCAGGTGTTCAAAGTTCTCGCGGATGATATCGCTGCCCAGGTTGCTGGTCATGATGATGATGGTATTTCTGAAGTTTGCAGTTCTGCCTTTATTGTCTGTTAATCGACCATCGTCAAGCACCTGAAGTAGGATGTTAAATACATCGGGGTGTGCTTTTTCTATTTCATCGAGTAAAACCACGCTGTAGGGCTTTCTGCGGATGGATTCGGTAAGTTGACCGCCTTCATCATAACCTACATAGCCGGGAGGTGCACCAATGAGCCGGCTTACAGTATGCTTCTCTTGGTATTCACTCATATCAATTCGCACCATTGCGGCATCTGAATTGAATAAATAATCGGCAAGTGCTTTGGCCAGTTCTGTTTTTCCTACGCCGGTAGTGCCCAGAAAAATAAATGAACCAATGGGCTTTTTAGGGTCTTGTAGGCCTGCGCGGCTGCGTCTGATGGCATTGGATAACGCCGCAATGGCTTCTTCCTGGCCAACCACACGCTTGTGCAGTTCCTGCTCAAGCAGGAGCAGCTTTTCTCTATCGCTCTGCAGCATTTTCGACACCGGAATGCCGGTCCATTTGCTCACCACATCTGCAATATCCTCGGCGTCAACTTCCTGTTTTACCATGCTTTTACGATCGCCGGTGCCCATTTTTACGGTAAGTGCAAATAGTTCTTCCTCCGCCTGTTTGATGAGTCCGTAACGCAATTCTGCTACCCTTCCGTAGTTGCCATCGCGTTCTGCTTGTTCCGCTTCATTCCGGTATTGTTCAATCAGTTCTTTTTTCTCCTGAATCTGTCCAAGCATGGCTTTTTCATTTTGCCATTGTGCATTCAGCGAGTTTCTATCTTCACTTAAATTGGCAATGTCCTCATTCAATCGGGAGAGTTTAGACTGGTCATTTTCACGTTTAATCGCTTCCCGCTCAATCTCCAGTTGCATGATTTTTCGGTTCAGCTCATCCAGATCTTCTGGCACACTGTTCATTTCCAGGCGCAGTTTACTGGCTGCTTCGTCCAGCAAGTCAATGGCCTTATCCGGCAGAAAACGGTCGTTGATGTAGCGCTGGCTCATTTCTACGGAGGCAATAATGGCTTCATCCTTGATTCTTACCTGGTGGTGCACTTCATATTTTTCTTTCAGCCCGCGCAGAATACTTATGGCTTCCTGGGTATCAGGTTCTTCAACCATTACTTTTTGAAAACGCCTTTCCAGGGCTTTGTCGGCTTCAATGTACTTCTGGTATTCTGCCAGCGTGGTAGCTCCGATAGCACGAAGTTCACCGCGAGCCAAGGCCGGCTTTAGAATATTGGCGGCATCCATGGCACCTTCACTGCGGCCGGCGCCCACCAGCGTATGTATTTCATCAATGAATAAAACTACCTCGCCTGCACTGCCAATAACTTCTTTTACTACAGCTTTTAATCTTTCCTCAAACTCACCTTTGTATTTGGCACCGGCAATAAGTGCTCCCATGTCAAGACTGTAAATCACTTTGGTTTTGAGGTTCTCTGGCACATCACCGCGAATGATGCGGTGGGCGAGGCCCTCAGCAATAGCGGTTTTCCCAACGCCTGGTTCACCAATCAGCACAGGATTATTTTTTGTACGACGACTCAAAATCTGTAAAACCCTGCGTATTTCATCGTCTCTGCCAATAACAGGATCCAATTTTCCGGTTCGCGCCATTTCATTTAGGTTGATGGCATATTTTTTCAGTGCATTAAACTGGTTTTCCGCTGTTTCGCTGCTCACTTTCTGACCACCCCTAAGTTCTTTAATGGCTTTGAGTAAATCACTGCGCTTAACGCCTGCATCTTTTAAAATATTGGCAGCGGTGTCTTTGCAATCGAGCATGCCAACCAGCATGTGTTCGTTGGTGACGTATTCATCACCCATTTCTGCCATGGCTTTTTCTGCGAAGGAAACTGCCTTGGTGGTTTCTTGTGAAATATATACCTGACCACCTTCTACTTTGGGTAGTGACGCCATCGCGGCATTGGTAGCATCTTCAACACGTTTTGCGTTTATCCCGATTTTGCCGGTAACAAATTGCCACATTTCATTGTCTTCAGAAATAATGGCCTTCAGCAAATGAACATTCTCAATACGCTGCTGACCTGCTCCAATAACCAGTTGCTGGGCTTTGGCTATGGTTTCCTGGGCTTTTATGGTGAAATTCTGCAAATTCATAACAATCATTTCACAAATACTTATCCAAATTGAAGAAGATGAAAAGTTGTCAGCTATGATTTTTAGCATGTTTTTATTGCAGACAAAAAGTCGTGAAATAGCCAAGTAGGGGAAAGAAATTCGGTAATAATGGCATGTATTTGATTGTTTTCACCCAGTTTATTTCCGGTTTTTATATAAAAAATAAAAAATAATTAGGTTTTTTAAAAATTATACTTCACCTTTGGCTACTCAAATAGATATTTATGAACCTGTACATTGGAAATCTGAGCTATGCTACTAAAGACAGCGATCTGCAAGCATTGTTCGAAGAAATTGGGGAAGTATCCTCAGCAAAAATTATTATGGATCGTATTTCCGGCCGCAGCAAAGGTTTTGGCTTTGTAGAAATGCCAAACGATGATGAAGCCAGAAAAGCGATTGAAAACCTTAACGGTTATTCTTTCAACAATCGTGAAATTACCGTGAGCGAAGCCCGCCCAAGACCTGAGGGTGGCGACAGACGCTAAACCATAATATTTCATCTTACAAAAAAATCCTGCTTCGGCAGGATTTTTTTATTGCCCCAAATCCAAGATCGCTTCGTTTTCTTCAATCAAACTGCTGTCGGTCTGCTTTGGGCGACGAAGGCCTCTTACCGCAGGGCCTGTTATTTTAACATTAAAACTTCCTGAGTCTGCAGCCGAAATATCACCACGCCTGATCATGTTATTTCTAATGGCCACAAAATTCCAGTTTTTCTGCGATACATAACCCGCGCTGTCTACAAAATAGGCGTAACTCTTGGGCATGGGTACAATGCTGGCCAGAAAGGCGCATTCCAACGGCTCCAAAGCTGCTGCCGGTTTGGCAAAATAAAAATGAGATGCCTCACCAACACCAAATACGCCTGGGCCCCACTCAATGATATTGAGATATACTTCAAACATCCGCGACTTGCTTGTTAGCCGCTGGCTTTCAATGAGCCATACAATCAGAATCTCTTCTGCCTTTCTGGCAAGGGTTTTTTTTCTGCTTAGGAATACATTTTTTACCAGCTGCATCGAAATGGTGCTGCCACCCCTGGCAAATCGTTTTCTTACATAATTCTGAGCAATGCTCTGCCTGATGGCCTCGGAATAAAAACCATTGTGGCCGAAAAATGCCGGATCTTCACCCGTCATCACCGCCTTTTGAATCATTTCAGGTATATCTGAAATGGGGGTGAAGCTGGGGTTGGAAGGTCCTACGCTGAAACTGCGTACAGGTTTTCCGCGCTCGTAAAAAGTATGGGTAAATTCACCATTCATCCTGCGAAGATTGGTTTTGCCCATGCCTGTCAGTTTAAAGTTATACGGCTTTAATTCACTGAAAAATTTGCAATCATACGGTTTTTTATCATCCAGATGAACCGACAAATGATACTCAAGCTCTCCTGAAACCTTGATGCCGGTGAGGTTTTGGAACATTCCCTGTGGTAGAGACTCAAAAAAATCCATCGCTTTCATTTTTTCTGCGCGGAATTTGAGGTCGTATTGTTTGTGTTCACCCAGATCAGCCCTGAGGTATAAGAAAGTGTTAATCTTATTAAGACTAAGGTTACTACTACTGTCAATTTCTATAAAATCCTTTCCCAGCTTTGCTTCCAGCGTACCTGCACACTCTTTCACGATTACATTGGTATCGGCCAGCCCCTTATCATTAACAAAAACATTCTTTACTGCACCTTTTGCCCTGATTTGCAGAACACCTCCGCTCATGTCAAATTTTTCAAGGGTGAAATCTGCCTTTTGAAATCCTGCACTAACCCCAAACCGGCTTTTGAGGAAAGGGAGTTCGTTTTGGGCATTGCCCACCGGTTGTATGACCATCGATCCGGTGATATCATCTCTGTCTAGTTCACCTGATATGTTGAAGGTGTTTTTTTGGCTGTTTTCCCTGATTCCCAGGGTTCCGGATATGTCATCGCCGTCATAGATAAGGTTTGGCATTACAACACCCATAATGTTGCCTGTATCGCGAAATTCAGCGCTGACATTTCGCAATTCAATGGTTCCCGGAACTTTGGACAAACCGCGTTTAATCAGGTTGAAAATGCGCTGTACCAGTGGGTCGTCTGATTTTTTGTTCTGCTCATTTTTTTCTATCAAACCACAATAATTACATCCTGTCTCATCATTGATGGCGGTTATGCGTGTATTCTTCAAATTAATGCCTCCGATGGAAGGACCGTTCCAAATACTCTTCCAGATATCCACTGAAACTGATAGCTTTTCGGAAAACAAGAGCGTATTGCCCGATTTGTGCAAATGCAGGCTGTCAAAACCTACTGTAAAAATGCCGGAAAAACCTTTGTCAGCGCAGGCGAGCGTATAACCTTTTTTCGCAGTTTTAGCCACTGCTTTATCCCAGGCCATTTGCAAAATTTGATTTCTGAAGGCAAACCAAAGGACCAACATCAGCATCAATCCAAGCAGTGCGATGTATGTGAAAATCTTCAGCCGCTTTTTTACCAACGGCTTAGATAAAAAGATAAGGAACTTACCTGGAACCCTAGCTAATCCCTGTGTAATTGAACGGAGAAATGGATTTGAGTTCATGCTTTACGGAATCAGAAACTGCTAAGGTATCGATAAACCGGGCGAATGAATCCCTGTTCATTTTTTCGTTGGTGCGGGTCAACTCTTTCAGTGCCTCGTAAGGGTTGGGATAGTTTTCCCTGCGCAGAATGGTTTGAATGGCTTCTGCCACCACGGCCCAGTTGTTTTCCAGGTCATTTTGTATGGCAGCTTCGTTTAGCAGCAGTTTGTCCATGCCTTTCATGATACTTTTGATGGCAATGAGGGTGTGCGCAAACGGCAAGCCGATATTACGCAGCACGGTGCTGTCGGTAAGGTCTCTTTGCAAACGGCTGATGGGCAGTTTGGCGGCCAGGTGTTCAAATAAGGCATTGGCAATACCCAGGTTACCTTCTGCGTTTTCAAAATCAATGGGGTTGACCTTGTGTGGCATGGCACTGCTGCCCACTTCACCTTCCTTGATCTTCTGCCGAAAATATTCCATGCTGATGTAGGTCCAGATGTCTCTGCTAAAGTCAATGAGAATGGTGTTGATGCGTTTGAAATTGTCGCACTGGGCCGCCAAATGGTCGTAATGTTCTATTTGGGTGGTGGTCTGGCTGCGGTTTAGTCCAAGTTTGTTGTTTACAAAACCATTGGCAAATGTTACCCAATCTACCTGCGGATAGGCAATGTGGTGGGCATTGAAATTGCCGGTGGCGCCGCCAAATTTGGCCGCATGCGGTATGGTATTCAGCAGCGATAGCTGGTTTTGAAGTCTTTCGGCAAATACCCGGATTTCTTTTCCCAGACGGGTAGGAGAGGCCGGCTGTCCGTGGGTTCTGGCCAGCATGGGAATGTGCTGCCATGCAGCGGCCATGTTGGATAGTTTATTTGTCAGTGCTTGCAGATGCGGCAAAATGCTATTTTCCAGCGCTTCTTTGATGCTAAGCGGAACGGCTGTATTATTTACATCCTGGCTGGTGAGACCAAAGTGTACCCATTCACGGTAGGCTGAAAGGCCCATGGCATCCAGTTTTTCCTTTACCACGTATTCTACGGCTTTTACATCGTGGTTGGTGGTTTTTTCAATTTCTTTCACCCTCAGGATGTCCGATTCGGGTAGGTTGTGGCTCCAAGCGGTAAGTTCATCGGCATTTTTAAGCAATGCTGAAAAATCAACCCCGGGAACAGGCAACTCAGCCAAAGCGATGAGATAGGCTACCTCCACCCGAATGCGGTATTGGATAAGGCCGCTTTCAGAAAAAAAACCGGATAATTCTTGGGTGGCTTTGTGGTAACGGCCGTCTGCCGGGCTAATGGCTGTAAGTGGGTTGAATTGCATGATTCCGCCTCACAAAGTTACGAAAAATACAGGGAGGAAATATTGCGTTAGGTTTTTCCAGACTGTTTTATAAGGTGGTCTTATATAAATTACCCATATTCCTTAATGGTCGCCCCAATAATTTTTCCGCTTCTTTTTGTCCGTTTGCTTTTTGCTCAACTGTTAATTTTGTCTCTACATCTTGAATGTCTTTTATGGTGTTTTGCTGAACGGATATGGAAAAGTCAACCTTGAATTCATTGTAAATCAGATACCACAGATAACTTTGAAAATAATCTTGTTTAACA
>JBILTS010000100.1:0-8226 GCA_044371405.1 Bacteroidia bacterium | reverse complement strand
TTAACAGTACCAAAATCGTGGGTGGTTTTGTTCCACTTGATGGTTTCGTTTTGCTTAATACCAGCTACCAGCATGGCGGTAGCGGCCATGGCAGCAAATCCGAGGGTAAAAATCTTTTTCATGGTTTTATAATTTTTAAAGATAATATCAACAACTGTACCAAAATTAAGAAAAGCAACAATTTCTGTTTTATCGCCTAAATTTTAAAATTCGATGGTCTGTCGTATATGCCCCCACCACGCCATAGGCACCGGGTACATTGCCCTTGATCATGCCGGGCAATTGACTTATACTTTGCTGTTGCCAAATATGTGCATTTCTGGTATTGTAAAATTCATACAAAGATTTACTGATATTTTCCAAGTGAAACTCAATTGATACCGGCCGTTCTTTGGTAGTTTTAGCTAATGGATCGGTTGTATAAAACTCGATTAATTTAGACATCCCTTTGAATGTTGCATCCGAAAACAGAACTTCTCTGGAACTGTAGGTATTGTAGTTGTTTTCCATGGCTGCAGGATTATCGGAGAACATGGCAATAATTTCTTTTTTCAAAAAGCTGTCTGTTAATTTTCCTGTATAATCATAAACATACCGATAGGAAGTTTTGTACAGAAAGCTCCGGTAATAATTGTCGGCCATGGCATCGTCATTAAATGTCGCTAATAAGGTAAATGCGCGACCTACCCCGGGAACAATGTTCCATGTCGTATCAAACGTTTTAATGGGAATAGCTTTAGGCATTATACAGTTAATGGAAAATGGTTGCCCGCCACTTATGGTGCCATTAAAAACGAAAGAATCTCCTGCTTTCAGGATATTTGAAGTGAAACGATGAATGCCATTTCCGAAGTAGAGGGTCGAATCCAAGGTTTGACCGGCTTTCCAAATGGTGAAGCGGGCATCTGCCACAGTCATATCCTTATTCCCAAAAGGGGCGGTGAGCCGGCAGTCGGCTGTAACAAAGCTGTCGGGTGTGATAAAGCAGTGCACAGCAGGTAAGCTTCTATAACGGCTGTCGGTTTGGTAAGGAATTTCCTTGATGCATGCGCCAAGGGAGAAACAGATGATAATATGGGTTATAAAAGTTCTCAAAATGTAATTTTGTGGCTGATATTGGGTAAGAGGGGTAGCATGCTAACCTGATAAAGCTTTCGGTTGCCGAGCTTGTCAAAACCCGGTGCAATGTAGAATGGATTTAAACGGTTATAAACGTTGAAAGCACCCAGGGTCCAGTGTCTTGTGTATCTTTTTCGCTGTTTTTGCAGGGTGATGCTGATATCCAGCCGGTGATTGTCTGCAGCACGGGTATTGTTGCGATTTCCGTAAATAAAAATATCCCGATACGGATCATTTGGGGTGGGCGAACTGTAAGTAGCTACCGGCAAGGTATAGGCAAAACCACTGTTGAACGTCCAGGCGATGTTAAGGTCGATATTGGGTTTTAGATGATACACACCGGCCACATAAACATTGTGTCTGCGATCGTATCGGGATGGAAACATTTGTCCCTGATTTAAATCCGCAAACCAACGGTTATTCCACATGAGGGTGTAGGCAATCCAACCATTCAGTTTGCCTGCTGTTTTTTCGAGAAGCATTTCAAGTCCATACGCCTCGCCATTACCTTCAGTTACTGCATCTTCCCAGTTTATTCCTGATGTAACATACCCTGCATTGTCTTTATATTCCAAAATATGGCTGAAGCTACGGTAAAATACCTCCGAACTGAATGACCAGGTTGGTTTACTTTGGGCAAATCCCAGACTGAGCTGATCAACCATGCCCGGCTGAAAGCTTTTGTTGCTTGGTACCCAAATATCGCCTGGCAATCCCATGGTTAAGTTATTGAGCAGATGGAAAAACTGACGGTTTCTTGTGGCAGAGGCATGCAGAAAGCGATGGTTTCCCAGCTTATATCTGAGGTTCAGACGCGGTTCACTCAAGGTGAAATTATAGGGATCGGGTAAAGTGAAATTTGCAACGCGGATGGCTAAAGAGCCCATAAACCGCGATTTTCCGTTGTATTGTAATTCGGCATAACTGAAATATTCCGGAACATTGACACGGGCATCGTTATAGACAAGTTCACTTTCTGTATTGTTTATGCGGCTGAACTGTCGGCGATTACCAGGAATAAACCGATGATTAACAACACCGATTCCCTGTTCCCATAGCCACCCTGCTTTAATACGCATTCTCATTTCCCAGGCGGCCTCTATATCCTGGATTCCGTTTCTGAGTTCATAACGGGTGTAATCATCTACATTGGTTTGGGGGCTGCTTTTGCTTTCTCTTTTGAAGGAAAATTCTCGTTTAAACTGATAACGATATTGTGTAAGATGGGCACGGGCTACCCATTCTAAACCTGTTCTGGCCTGATAGTTCCATTTGATGCCTAAGACGCGGTTTCCCCAGCCGGTTAATTGCTTTTTACGTTCAGCGGTTTTTATTGCAGCTTGTTCTGTTTTGGCAGATTCAACCAGTCCACCCAGATCCTGACCGCCATAAATTCCCGCACTGATGCGGCTTTTACTGCTGAAACGATGGGTAATTCGGGCATTAACATCCCAGAAATAATAAATGTTGCTTGGATTCAGACTATCGCTCAGGTTGAACAGGAAGGCCGCCTGACCGGCCAAAAAATCAATGTAGCTGCGGCGCATGGACAGCGTGAAGGTTGTGCGGTCTTTCCATAAGGGGCCTTCCAGAAATAGACGTGCGGAAAGCAGCCCGGCGTTGGCAATACCGCTAAATTTTTCGCGGTTGCCCTCTTTGCTCTGTACGGAAATCACGCTGCTTAAACGGCCGCCATAACGTGCCGGGAAGCTTCCTTTCAGCAAACGTGCCGACCGGATGGCGTCGTCATTAAAAACGGAAAAAACACCAAAAAGGTGGTAGCTGTTAAAAACCGGCACATCGTCCAGCAGGACCAGATTTTGGTCGGCAGCACCACCACGCACATACATGCCCAGCATGCCTTCGCTGCCGCCCACCACACCGGGCAGCATACTTAAGGTACGCACCACATCCGGTTCCCCCAGTAACTGAGGCATCCAGCTCACCCGTATGCGGTTCATTTCGTGATGATCCGTTTGACCTTGTACCACCGATTGCAACCCCCTGCCCTTTAGCGCCTGAATTTGGATAATATCCATTTCAGTTTGTTCCTTTAGCATTTCGTACTGGAGGTTATAGTCACGATCCACGCTGAGGGTATCGGTTACAGGTCGGTAGCCGGGGTAGGTGATTTGCAATACATGCGTACCGGCTGGTAATCGCAAACTGAAAAATCCGGCGTCGGAGGTGGATGTCATGTATGGCTTTTGTGCGGTGCCAATAACAGCGGCACCCATAAATTCTCCATTTCCGGCAGAAATAACCCTCCCTGAAATTCTATATCCGGCTTCAGGATGCTGTGGCTGGCGTTTTATCAGGAAAATCTGTCCGTCTTTTACTTCATACCGCAAACCTGTTGTTGCCAGAAAGTCCTGCAGGGCCTGAGATGCACGAACATGGTTGTAACGAAAGCTAAATTTTTTATCGGCAGCAGGGGCCAGTGCCGCATCATACTGAAAAGGCAATCCTGTTTTTTCCTCAAAACCCGCAATGGCGGAGGAAAATGAGACCGAAACTGCAGTGTAGCTGATATTTTGTGAAAGCCCTTTTTCCTGTGCAAGCAATCTGCTGCACAAAAGCAAAAACAGTAACAATAATGTGGGGCCTCTCACGAGGTAAAATTACACAAATTTCAATAATAAGCGGGAGTAATACGGTTTACTTTTTTTGTGCGTCGGCGTATTCAAACACCTTTTTTAGCAGGGCGGTAGTTCGTTCAGCAGGATTGGCCCTGATGGCATTTTCCTGTTGCTCAATCTCCTGAAACAATGCCGTGGTTGCTTTTTCAGTAACATAAACGTTCAGATCAGGGTTAATGTCCTTTTTGATGCCCAGCAGTGTTTTATTCAGTGGTTTATTGATTTCACGAATTATAGGATTCCAGTATTCAGTAATTTTCACCTCATTCAGCGACTGCTGAATGATGGGTTTGAATGCTTGCTGCAATGAAGCAGTTGTAGTATTTCTTAGATACTGGGTGGCGGCACCATTTCCACCCCTTAAAATCCCCATGGCATCGGCAAAAGACATTTTCATGATGGCGTCCTTGAAAATAGGCATGGCCTTGCCCATGGCATTTTCAGCACCGTCGTTCATGGCTTTTATGGCTTTATCGAGCTGACCGCCAATGGCAGCATTCAAAACAGCGTTGTTTCTGATTTTACTTTCCAGGTCGCGTACTTCCTGGGGCAGCAGAATTTTGCGTGCAGCACTCTGAAAAAACGCACCTGGTTTATTCAGCATGGCAGTTCCTTTTCCAACGCCGCTTACCAGGGCCTCTTTTAGTCCAGACGCGGCCTCTGCCTGAGTTGGAATGGGGTTTTCGGCTGCCGGAACATTGATTTGAACAGGTAATTTGTTAATCGTTTCGCAGGATGTAATAATGGTGGTTGCGAGCAGAATGGTTGATAAAACTCTCATATTAATGTTGATATAAATGACAAATATGATACCAGATTTTCGCGATCACTGTTAGTGCGTTTGTCCTGATTCTTCCTTGAAAACCCACCATTTTTGGCCAATGAAGTTCACCATCATTCCCACCACAGTTGCACCAATAACAGCGATAAATTTATCCAGTTTGATGGTAAAAAACGGCTTTTGTATGGCTTGTTCTGTATGTACAATCAGCATTTGAAACTCATTGTCAGGAAGCCACTGAAGGAATATTTCGTTGGAAAGCACATTCAGCAATCCGCTAACGCTGTAGAGTGCGATGTAACGTGTAAAACGTTTCGTGTCGTGGTTATTCTGACCCCACGTCCAGGTTTTATTGAGGTAATAATTGAAAAGTGTTGAGGATACCACGCTAATGGATTTAGCTACAAAGGTGGGCATCCATGGCAACATGGTCAGGCCGTAGTAAATACTTAGGTCCATGCCAAAACACAGGGCTCCTACGATGCCGAATTTGGTAAGTTCGATATAGGTTTCGCGCGATATCATGTGTTACAGCTGCTGGATTAGTTTTCCGTTTTCAAAAGTACATTCGGCACCCATGAAGAAACAAGCATTTTTTGGGGTATGACCTGCCGGGAAGTCAAAAATGACCGGAATCCCTGTGTCAGCCATGTGATGGCTTATGATTTCTGGAGCTGTTTGTCCAAATGGTGTGGTATTATCTTTCATATCTGTTAAACTACCCACCAGCATGCCTGTAATGCTATTAAGCAAACCTGCCCGCTTCAGTGCCATCATCATTCGGTCTATGTGGTAGAGGTATTCATCCAGGTCTTCCAGAAATAAAACGCAATTTTCGGTATCAGGTTGTTCGGGTGTGCCCAAAGCAGCAAAAACCAAACTTAGATTTCCTCCCAGCAATTTACCCTTAAATTGATAATTATTGCCTTTGTTATCATTGGGAATGTCTATTTCGATCTTTAAATTAAACAAAGCATGTTCTACCCGCGCTGTATTTTCACCGGTAAATTCATGTTTTATGCCCCAGTGTATGGCCATGGGGCCATGCAAGGTTGGTATACCCAATTTGTTGAGGTGTAAGTGCAGGGTGGTGATATCGCTAAAACCGACAAGCCACTTCGGATTAGCGGTCCAGTCAACATCTGCCAGTAAATCTAGCAATTGCACACAGCCATAGCCACCACGGGCGCAAAAAACCGCTTTGATATCCGGGTTTAACCATGCATCGCGCAGATCAGCGGCTCGTTCCTCGGCTGTGCCTGAAAACTGGTGGTGGCGTCCATACAGATGCCTGCCTTCGTGCAGTATCAGACTTTTATCTTCACACCAAGCCATAAAAGCAGCCATTTCCGTTCTGCTTACGGCCCTTGCCGGTGCTATGAGGGCAACATGATCGCCGGGTTTTAATGGGGTTAAGCTTCCCAATTCTTGATAATTTTTTCGGTTTCGGTAAGTTTTTTCAGCGATTTCTGAATGAGTTCTTTGGCTTCATTCAATGTGGCTTCTAAATCATCAATCCCAATTTTTCCATTTTCGAGATCCTTCATGATGATTTCGAGCCTTTTTTTGGCTGCTTCGTAAGAAAAAGTATCGTTAGTTGTCATTTTTTAGTAATCAGAGCCTGCGAATATCCGTCTGAAAAGCGAATTTCTATGCTGTCGTTTTCCGAAACTTGCTTTTGCGATGTTACAATATGTCCGTTTTTGGAAATAAGTGCAAACCCCATTTCCAATGTTTTCAGCGGATGCAGCATGTCCAGGTGCTTTTCTGCCTGCAGTAACTTATTTTTCTCAGATTCCAGTCTCCATGAAGCCGCAGTTTTCAATCTTCTTGCAGCATCCTGTGCCTGTTGTTTTCCATTTTCAAAAAATCTTGTGGCAGCATGTCCAATTCTGGTTTGTCCGTCCTGAATCCAGTTCAGAAAAGCCATGTTGTGTTCGGTGATGGATGCCGCACAGCGGGTAGGTGTTTTTAGCATGGTATGGCCTACCACGTCTGCTACGCTTATATTGCGGTCGTGACCAATGCCCGTAAGCACCGGTTTGGGGCAATCGGCGATGGTTTTGGCCAGTTCATAGTCATCAAAAGCGGTGAGGTCTGTATTGCTGCCACCGCCCCGCACCATGGCAATCACATCAAATTCCGAGGCCCGGGCTACAATGGTATTGAGTTGCCTCAGCAGTTCCCTGGCTGCATTTTGTCCCTGCACAGACGCAGGAAATTCCTCCACCTCATAGGCAATATTCCAGGTATTTTGCTGTAGCTCTTTCAGAAAGTCACGGCGGCCGTCGCTGCCCGGGGCTGCAATCAGGGCCACGCGCTGCATCACCAGGGATTTATTAAGCAGCTGGTTGGCCGAAACATAATCCCCGTCTTCCAGCCACACCAGGTGTGGCACATCATAGGCCAATTTGCGCAATACCTTTTCGCGTTCCTGTTCCATTTTACCCAGGGTGTAGGCGGTATCTATATCAACAATATTCAGCCGAAGCCCATACCGTTCATGGAACTGAATTTCCACTTCCAGCACTACCTGCAGGTTTTGTTCGAAGGTGATGCCGGTGATGTTTTCAAATTCTTTAATCAGGTGAAAATGATCGCGCCAGATGGCGGCACCTGCCGCTGCAGCAATATCACTGCCTTGTTTTTCTATCAGGTTGAGGAATGCATATTGCCGGTTGTGGTAGATTTTAACGTCGGTGGTTTCTGCAATAATGCGGAAGGTGTGTCCGGTGAAACCGGCCTCCAGGGCACGTCGAATGCCGCCCATCAGGTCTGAAAGATTCATCCATGGTTTCATGGTGCAATGTCGGGCGGGTAAAATAATTTGTAGGAAAAACGGCCTTCCACCCTAACGATGTAAACTGCCGAGCTTATGAAGGGTAAGGTTTCTGTTGAGTTTTTCGCAATGGTCTTATTTTTTACAATAAACCTTCCTGTGGCATCTATGAGGGAATATTGGAAAGCACTTTGTACGTTTTTAAAAACAATATTGCGCGTTCCGAAAATATGGTATGATTCCAGCGCCGGTGAATAAACAGCAGGCGGGATGATGGTATCGCTGAAAGAAAACAGACGGTTTGAATAGGTTAATCCGCTTAAATTGCTGGACCCCAGGCCACAATAAGCTTTATTTCCGATGGAAAACGCTGTTGTGCTGTAGGAATAATCTTCAGGAAAATTATTGATTTGAGCCCATGAATTCGGTTGCTTTTGATACATCCACCAGTCACGAAAGTGATTGGCATTGTTGCGGCCATTACCAATGTAGAGTTTATTGCCAATTACAAAACCCGATGGGCAAACCCTTGAACCACCGTCATAGCTTTTTAGTGTGAGCCAGGTGTTGGAAACCGGATCATATTCATAAAAGTCATTAAAATGTATTCCCCGAATAAAGCCACCCATTACATATCCCTTTTTATTCATCGATGACATAAATGGATAAAAGCGGGGTGAACCTGGGAAATCCATTTTTCTTTCCCATGTGTTTCTAACGGGACTGTAGGCGTAGAAATTATTATTTGCACTGCCATCGCCGGCCATACCTCCCATAACGTAGCCCAGGGAGTCTATTGAAAAAGCCCGTGCGGCACGCCAATCCAGTGGAAAATCGGCAATTCGGGTCCAAGCATCGGTTTTGGGATTGTAGCGGTAAAAATCGCGAAAATGACTTCCGGGGGCTAC
>JBILTS010000099.1:0-8332 GCA_044371405.1 Bacteroidia bacterium | reverse complement strand
GCCGAAAGTCAGATTGCCAACAGCTTTCTGGAAGGCAAAGAAATTGCCCAGCGCATTGGCTTTCCCCTGGTGATACGTCCCAGCTACACCCTGGGTGGCACAGGCGGCAGCATTGTTTTCAAAAAAGAAGAATTCGACGCCGCCCTGCAGCGCGGACTCGAAGCCAGTCCGGTGCATGAAGTGCTGGTAGAGCAAGCTGTAATGGGCTGGAAAGAATACGAGTTGGAACTGCTGCGCGATGGCAAAGATGATATCGCGGTGATCTGCACCATCGAAAATTTCGACCCCATGGGCATTCACACCGGCGACAGTATTACCGTAGCACCAGCCATGACATTGAGCGACGTGTGCTTTCAGCGCATGCGCGACATGGCCTTCAAAATGATGCGCAGCATGGGCGTGTTTGCCGGCGGCTGCAATGTGCAGTTTTCGGTGAATCCGGAAAATGAAGACATCATTGCCATCGAAATCAATCCCCGTGTGAGCCGCAGCTCGGCCCTGGCCAGTAAAGCCACCGGCTATCCCATCGCTAAAATTGCCGCGAAACTGGCCATCGGTTACTACCTGGACGAACTGACCAACCCCGTTACAAAAACCACCAGCGCGTTTTTTGAGCCGGCCATTGACTATGTCATCGTTAAAATCCCCCGTTGGAATTTCGATAAGTTTCACGGTGCAGACAAAAGACTGGGTTTTCAAATGAAAAGCGTGGGCGAGGTGATGGCCATTGGCAGAAGCTTTCAGGAGGCCCTGCAAAAAGCATGTCAAAGCCTGGAAATTGGCCGACATGGGCTCGGCGCCGACCGCCCTTCTGAAAGAAACCTGGAGGTGTTGGCAGAAGGCCTGGAACGGGCCAGCTGGAACCGTGTATTTCAGGTGTATGATGCCCTGAGCCTGGGTTTACCCATTAGTACGGTGCAGAAAATGACCAAAATAGACCGGTGGTTTTTGGAACAAGTGGCCGAACTGGTAAAAACCAGCAACGAAATCAAACGATACCAAATCAACAACCTGCCCGAAGAACTGCTGCGCACCAGCAAGGAAAAGGGTTTTAGCGATGAACAAATTGCCTGGCTGATGGGCAATTGCACCGCTGAGGATGTTTACGAAAAACGCAAAGCCCTGGGAATCCGTCGCGTATACAAAATGGTGGATACCTGCAGCGCCGAGTTTCCAAGCCCCACCAATTATTTTTATTCAACATTTGATGGCGAAAACGAAAGCGTTTTCACCGACCGCAAAAAAGTAATCGTACTGGGTAGCGGACCCAACCGCATTGGACAAGGCATTGAGTTTGACTATAGCTGTGTACACGGCATCCTGGCGGCCCGCGAGGCCGGTTATGAGGCCATCATGGTGAACTGCAACCCTGAAACCGTAAGCACAGATTTTGACATGGCCGACAAACTCTATTTCGAGCCGGTTTACTGGGAGCACCTTTGGGAACTGATAGAATACGAAAAACCCGAAGGGGTTATTGTGCAGCTGGGCGGACAAACCGCATTGAAACTGGCCGAGAAACTCCATGAGAAGGGCATCAAAATCATCGGAACCAGCTATCCGGACATGGATATTTCCGAAGACCGCGGTAGCTTTAGCGACCTGCTGGCCGAGCTGAATATTCCCTACCCCAAATATGGGGTAGCACTAAACGCCGAGGAAGCAATAAAAATCGCCAACCAGGTGGGTTATCCGGTGCTGGTGAGGCCCAGTTATGTGTTGGGCGGACAAGGCATGGTCATTGTTATTAACGACGAAGACCTGGAAAAAGCCGTGGTGAAACTCATGGGAGATTTGCCAGGGAACCGCGTGCTGATTGACCACTTCCTCGACCGTGCCGAAGAAGCCGAAAGCGACAGCATTTGTGATGGAGACGAGGTGCATATCATTGGCATGATGGAACACATTGAGCCTGCCGGTATTCACAGTGGCGACAGCAGCGCAGTGCTGCCACCGTTTAGTCTGAGTGACAATGTGAAGCAGCAAATGGAAGAGTACACCAAACGGCTGGCGCTAAAAATGAACATTCGTGGCTTGCTGAACATACAGTTTGCCATTAAGGACGAGAAGGTATATGTAATTGAGGCCAATCCACGTGCCAGCCGCACAGTTCCCTTTATTTGCAAGGCCTACGACGTTCCTTATGTGAATATGGCAACCAAGGTGATGTTGGGGGCCAACAAAATCAAGGATTTCACCATACCACCCCGTCCGCCCGGATATGCCATCAAACAACCCGTGTTTTCATTTAACAAATTCCCCGGTGTAAGCCGCGAGCTTGGCCCTGAGATGAAAAGCACAGGAGAAAGCATTCTGTTTATCAAAGATTTGCTGGATCCTACCTTCCGCGAGCTGTATAAGATGAAGAGCGTGTATTTGAGCCACTAACATGAAAGCCCTTATCCAGCGCGTGTCTTCGGCCTCGGTGGTGGTGGAGGGCAACCTTGTGGCTGAGATTAAGGCGGGTTTGCTGGTATTGCTGGGTGTTACTGACGACGACACATCAAAAGAAGCCGCGTGGCTGGCCTCTAAGGTGGTGAATATGCGGATTTTTAATGATGCTGAAGGTAAAATGAACCTGAGCTTATTGGATGTTGGCGGAGGGGCACTGGTGGTAAGCCAGTTTACTTTGTATGCCGATGCCAGAAAGGGAAATCGTCCGTCATACATCCAGGCCGCCAGGCCGGAAAAAGCCAAACCATTGTATGAAGCATTTGTGGCAGAGATGGAAAAATTGCTGGGGAAACCGGTTCCCACCGGTGTATTTGGTGCAGACATGAAAGTATCGCTGATAAATGATGGTCCGGTAACGATTGTGCTGGAGACGTTTGACTGATTTAACAACTAAAACACAGTAATCTCCGGAATAACCTCGTAAATGTGATTGTCAATCAACCGCACACCCTCAAGGTATCCCGCAAATACCGAAGCAGTTTTTTTATCCAATACTTCAGTTGCCGATTGCATGTCTGGCAATGAAACCACATCCAGGTATTCGGTTTGAATACCTTTGCTATGGAGGTAGGTCCGGGCTTCTTCTATCCCTTCGGGAATTGTTTTGCCTTGTAAGGCCAGTTGAAGGGCCCAATTGATGGCTCCGGCTGCTTTTACCCCTTTTTCTGAAAGCCGTGCATTTCTGCTGCTAAGGGCGAGCCCTGTTTGTTCATCCCTCTTGGTGGGAATGTTATGCTGTTGAATATCGGGAAAATGCTGTGCAATCAGCTTTTCTACCACCAGACACTGCTGAAGATCTTTTTGGCCAAAAAACACATGGCCGGGTTTCAACAACATAAACAAACGATGCAGCACCTTCACCACACCGTCAAAATGCCCCGGGCGATGCTGCCCCTCAAATACATTGTCAAGCACTCCCAGATCGATGGTAACGTCTGCAAGGTCGGGTGGGTATAAATCAGACGTAACCGGCAAAAAAACCGCATCTAAGTTTGCATTATTCAACAATTGAAGGTCTTGTGCAAGGGTTCTGGGGTATTTCTGTAAGTCTTCTGCATTGTTAAACTGTGCCGGATTTACAAAAACACTCACCAATACGGGCCTTCCCAACGCTTTGGCTTTTTCAACCAAGGCCAGGTGTCCTGCATGCAAAGCACCCATGGTGGGCACAAAAGAAAAAGTGTCCTTTTGACATTTAGCCCAGCGGGAAATCTCTTTGGTATAATAGAAAACTTTCAACGAAAACAAAAAATATCAATGCAAATAAAGCTTTTTGAGCAGGAAAAGTTTTGAAATTAAGGAAAAATTGTGTTAATTTTGTAAATCGTAATCTTCCCAATAGAGTTCCAGTAAATGAGTATCACCAAAAAACGCGTTCTGTTTGTCAGTTCAGAAATGGCCCCCTTCCTCGAAACAGAAAGTGCCCAGGCCATCATCGCAAGAAACCTTCCCCAGGCGCTCCAGGAGCGCGACAATGAAATCCGAATTTTGGTTCCCCGCTTCGGGGTTATCAACGAAAGAAGAAACCGTCTCCACGAGGTAGTTCGTCTTTCCGGTATCAACATTTCCATCGATGATAACGACAACCCATTGATTATCAAGGTTGCCAGCATCCCTCAGACCAAAATGCAGGTGTATTTCCTCGATAATGAGGATTATTTTCATCGCAAAGCAGTTTTTCAGGACGAAAAAGGACAGTTCTTTGATGACAATGACGAACGTACCATTTTCTTCTGCAAAGGGGTTATGGAAACCGTGAAAAAACTGGGCTGGGCTCCAGATATTATCCATTGTCAGGGCTGGATGACCAGTCTGATACCTGTTTATCTTAAGACCGTATACAAAGATGAGCCGGTTTTCCGCAATTCCAAGGTGGTTTACAGCGTATATAATGACGCTGAAGAATGCCTGGGTGCTGATTTCTCACGCAAAGCGAGTTTGAACGAAATCCAGGATGCAACCATGCAGTGTTTTGCCGACGGCAACATTAAAAGCTTGCACCAGGGTGCTGCCAGCTATGCAGATGCTATCGTAACTGCTTGCGATGAGGCCCACCGCTGTGTGGCCGAACACATCAGTTCAAAGCCGGTTATGCGCCACACCGAAGACCCTATCGGCGAACAATATGTGAGCTTTTACGAAAAAGTGATATCACAAGCGCTGTAAAACAGCGTACTTTGCAACTGTGATTAGAGGTTTTGCCCGGGCACTTCCCGTTATCTTCTTCTTGTTTGCCTGTAAAAAGCAGGACGGAAACATTGTGCTTGACGGCCAGGGTAACTCCGGGCAGATGCAACTCTTTGTTACAGATACCCTCAGCATTAACGCCGCAACGGTTCGTGAAGACTCTATCCCCGGAAACAACCTGAGATATGTGCTGCTGGGCAGCATGAATGATCCCCTGCTTGGAACCATTTCATCAGGTGCCTATGCCCAATGCGGTTTGCTTGAGCCCAATTCTGATTTTCCCAACACCGAAGAACCAGATTCTGCAGTATTGTTTATCCCATTTATCAATGGATTAAATTTTTACGGAGACAAACAAACACCACAGGGTTTTACCATTGCTCCGCTAAAAACCGGCATAACCGGAAACAACACCTACTACCAGGGCGATGTGCTGGAAACAGACCCCACCCTGGAGAGCCGCTACTATGGCCCTGTATATACATTTAAAAGTGACAGTGTTCGCTACAAAAAAGGAAAATCTGCCATTACGCCCGGGATCCGCGTTCGCCTTTCATATGCCATGGCACGCAAACTCATGCAAATGCCCAAAGAAGCGTACACCAGCCAGGAAAAATTGATAGCAAATTTCCCCGGCATCGCCATTATGCCCGAAAAGCGAGATTTGGGAGAAGGAAAAGGCGGTTTTGGGGTTTATGATTTTAATAACATCATCAGTTTTGCCTACCGGGCCAAAATTCTGCTTTACTATCGCGATACTGCTACCCAGGTTTTCACCTTTACCGGCTCAAAAAACACCATCAACAGGGGTATGCCAGGCATATATAAGTCTGCGGTGATTCAGCAAATAAACAACCCCACACAGACCTTTGCCGTTACCTATGCACAGGCACCCAACGGGCTCAAAACCCACATCAGAATTCCCCATCTTTTTAATTTGCTCGGCCTGGGCAAAATTGCCATTAACAAAGCAGAGTTACAGCTGTGTGTGGCCCCCGGCACTGCCACAACATTGCATCCCGCCCCCGGCCGACTGAATCTGTTTCAACCCGCAGGAAAAACCAGCGATCTCAATACTTTTTTGGAAGACGGTGTCTCTGCAAACTTTGGGGGCACTTATGATGAGGCCTCAGGCAGCTATCGTTTTGTGCTCACCAAGCACATCCAAAATTTGCTCAATGCCAAGCGGTTTTACAATGAAGACTTCAATTTTGGATTGTATCTGGCTGTTCCTTCCGATCAGCCCGTGAGCGGCGCCCGCGTGGCCATAGACCACAGCAAAACCAAACTGATTATTACCTACACCAAACTGAATTAACCCTTACTTGTTAGTTGCATGATGGATAAACGTAAACCCTACCAACTGGTAAGCCGCGAGTGGAAACCGGAAGACACCATTATTACGGTAAATGGTGTGGAAATTGGGAAAGAGCTAATGCTTGCTGCCGGTCCTTGTGCTGTGGAGAATGAGGAGCAGGTGTTTACCATCACCGAGTTTCTGTCAAAGCAGCATGTGCGTTTTCTGCGAGGCGGTGCCTATAAGCCCCGCAGCAGTCCCTATTCTTTTCAGGGACTAAAAACCGAGGGGTTGGAATTGCTTAGAAAAGCGGCCGATAAGTACGGAATGGCTGTGGTGAGCGAGGTAATGAGTGCCGACAAGGTAGATGAGCTGTGTGAATTCGCCGACATCCTGCAGGTGGGCACCCGCAACATGCAAAACTACCCGCTGCTGCGTGCGTTGGGTAAGATTAACAAACCTGTTTTACTGAAACGTGGCATGAGCAGCACCGTAGAGGAATGGCTGCTGGCTGCCGAATATATTTTAGTGGGAGGCAATGAGCGCGTTATTCTCTGTGAGCGGGGCATTCGCACCTTTGATACAGCTACGCGCAACACGCTGGATCTGGGCGCCGTGGCGCTGGTAAAGCAACTCAGCCATTTGCCCGTGATTGTAGATCCCAGCCAGGGTACCGGAAACCGCAACCTGGTGGCGCCACTTTCACTGGCGGCCATTGCTGCCGGTGCAGATGGGCTCATCATAGAAGTACACAACCAGCCAGAAAGAGCGCTGAGCGACGGCGAACAAAGCCTGTATTTCGACCAGTTTGCGGCCATGATGCAGCCCCTGGCACAGCAGGGCGCTTTGCGCAACAAGCACTTCGATTTTCAAAAACCCCGGTTGCCCGAAGCCGAAACAACTGCCTGATTGCGGCATGCAACTGCACTGGGAAAAACATACCCTCACCTTTATTAAACCCGCCAAAACCAGCCGGGGCGAATACACAGAAAAACCACACTGGCTGATTTACCTGTCACAAAACGGTGTAACAGGTTGCGGCGAAGCCGCGCCACTTCCGGATCTGAGCATAGACGGGCAGGCACCTATAGACGAAATGCTCACCCAGCTGCAGTATTTTGCGGGAGAGCCATTGCCGCTGCAAGAATGGGTTCGCCTCACTGAAGGTTACCCATCCCTGCAATTTGCCATTGAAACTGCTTTTTTAGATTGGCAAAACGGAGGTAAAGGCGTGTTGTTTCCCGGTCCGTTTACCGAAGGAAAACAGAGGATTCCTTTCAATGGGCTGGTATGGATGGACACGCTGGAAGGCATGTGGGATGAGGCACAGCAGAAAATTTCTAAAGGATTTACCTGCCTCAAATTCAAAGTGGGCGCCCATGATACCGATTCAGAATGCCGGTTGCTGGAAAAAGTCAGGGCACTTAAAAATGCGTTTGGCCTCACCATTCGGCTCGATGCCAATGGCGCCTGGGCGCCGGAAGACGCACTGCTGCACCTCAAAGAATTCAGCCGTTTTGGCATACACAGCATAGAGCAACCCATCAAAGCCGGACAAGCCGATGCCATGCAGGAACTGTGTGCCAAAAGTCCCATCCCGGTAGCGCTGGATGAAGAACTGATAGGCGTTTCAAAAAACCATGCTGAACCCCTTTTGAAAAAGATCAAACCCGCCTTTGTCGTGCTGAAACCCACCCTGCTGGGCGGTTTCACTGCCTGTGACCGATGGATTGAACTTGCCCGCAAACACAACATCGGCTGGTGGGCCACCAGTGCGCTCGAAGGGAACATCGGCCTGAGTGCCATAGCCCAGTGGGCTTCCACCAAGAACAACCCCATGCACCAGGGTCTGGGAACCGGGGCTTTATATAAGCAGAATTTTCCTACCAGAACCCGCACGGAAAACGATCGGATGTGGTTTTTACAAAACCCTGCAACCATCTGACGGCAACTTTGTTTATTAGGTGCACATGAATACGCACATCGATAAAATCAACCAAAGTATTGCCCCGCAAAAAGCCCTTATTGTAAAGCATCCGCTGTATGCCCAAATTCAAACCCTGGAGCATGTGCAGGTGTTTATGCAGCACCATGTATACGCTGTTTGGGATTTTATGTCGCTGCTGAAAAGCTTACAGCAAAACCTAACCTGTACCACTACGCCCTGGCTACCCAAAGGCAGTGCCGAAACCCGGTTTCTGATCAATGAAATTGTGGTGGGCGAGGAATCGGATGTGGATATGAACGGCATCCGCAAAAGCCATTTCGAGATGTATCTGGATGCCATGGAGCAGGCCGGCGCAGACACCACCCTCATTCACCGGCTGATTGAGTCAATTCGCAATGGAATGACCGTGGATACTGCATTGGAAGCATTGCCCTTGCCCGCTTCAG
>JBILTS010000014.1:0-28761 GCA_044371405.1 Bacteroidia bacterium | reverse complement strand
CTGTGAACTATTTGAAAAGCTATACGAAAAACGCATGCTGGTTAGGTTGATTGGTGTGCGATTCAGTGAACTGGTCACCGGCTCCCTCCAAATCAACCTGTTTGAGCACACCGAAGAGATGATTAACCTCTACCAGGCCATGGACAGCATCAGAAACCGATATGGGGATCATGCGGTAAAAAGGGCGGTAACTGACCTGAACACTTCAAGAAAAGACAAAAAATAACGATATTTGAAAAACAAAATATGCAGCCTCATTTTCCCACCTCTAATCCGAAACATTACATTACAGATACCGTTTTTATCGTTGCTGGTATATTCTCAGCAGCTTTTGGCTTTAAAGGATTTTTATTGCCTAATGAATTTACGGATGGAGGAGCTACCGGCATTTCGCTATTGGGTTCAGCCATTACCGGCATACCCTTATATGTATTAATTATTGTTGTAAATGCGCCATTTATCGCCATGGGATGGAAAACTATGGGGAAAACCTTTGCCCAAAAAACTATTTTTGCAATACTGGGGTTAGCAATTGTGTTGGCTTTGGTGAAGTTTCCGACAGTAACCAACGACAAATTGCTGACGGCCATCTTTGGAGGCTTTTTTCTGGGGATGGGGATCGGACTGGCCGTTCGTGGGGGTAGCGTCATCGACGGAACTGAAGTTCTAGCGATTTATCTGGGAAGAAAAATTGGGGCAACCATTGGAGATGTTGTTTTAATAATAAATATCGTCATATTCTCATGTGCTGCATGGCTATTGGGATTAGACATTGCCATGTACTCAATGATAACATATTTATCAGCTTCCAAAACCCTTGATTTTGTCGTTGAGGGTATAGAGGAATATGTAGGCGTAACCATTGTATCTACACATTGCGAATCTATACAAAAGATGATTAGCGAAAAGATGGGACGAGGAGTTACGGTATATTCAGGCAAAAAGGGGTTTGGCAAACGAGGTGAAAATACTGAAATTGACATTATTTACACCGTCATTACCCGACTTGAAATCAATAAACTGAAAAGGGAAATAGACCTGATTGACTCCGATGCATTTGTGGTAATGAACAGCGTCAAGGAAACCAAAGGTGGAATCATCAAACAAAGGCCATTGCAGCACGATTGATTGCCATAATGGGTAAAATGCTAACTTTGTAGTTGAGAAATGCGCAAACTGATATTTCTGGGAATGACCTTCTGGCTGTTATCGGCCATATACGCGCAAACGCCTTCCCTGATTATCTGCAAAGGTTCAGGCATCAATTACAAAGAATTCAACACAGGCAACAGTTTACCCTCCGTAAGCTGGAAATGGACTTTTCAGGGTGGCGTACCCGGCACTTCTGCACTGCGAGAACCCACTGTTAACTATCCGGACACCGGGCTTTTTCTAACCACCTGTCAGAGTACTTTTTCTGATTCCAGCAAACAAACACAGACCATCTGGGTACTGGTGATTGAAAGTAACTTCGAATCTATACCTATGCGAGATACGGTGTTCTGTGGCAGCGGCATAACTTTAAACCTTAATGCAGGCAATAATTTCCGTGGCGCCCAATACCACTGGACGAGCCCCAGCCCGGATGTAAATTTATCAGGTGTAGACACAAACAACCGCACCCTTACCATCAACAAGCCGGGAACCTATTCGGTGAAAGTGTATTCAAAGTGCGGCAGTGTAAGCAAAACCATCACGGTACGTCAGGGGATACAGCCACAGGTGGATTTGGGTAAAGACCGATTTGTTTGCAGAAATGCCAACGTATTGCTGGACGCAGGGTTTGGCGCGGGATACACCTATTCGTGGAGCCCTGGCAATGAAACAACCCAAACCATCATTGCCAACATAGCCGGCGATTACAGCGTAACTGTAACAAGTCCTGATGGTTGCCGAAAAAGCGATGCTGTTTCACTGATTGACAGTTGTCCGCCTGTATTCTTCATACCCAACGCCTTCACTCCAAACGACGCCGCACCCAACGATCTGTTCCAGCCATACCTGGAAGGATTCACCCAGTTTTCCATACTCATTCTAAACCGTTGGGGAGAAATCGTTTACAAATCCTCCGACATGAAATCGGGCTGGGACGGCAATTACATGGGCAAACCTGCCCCCTCGGGTGTATATGCTTGCAGAATCGAACTGATGGGAACAGACAAAATACGCAGAGTACACACCGGCAACATCACATTGCTGCGTTGATGCTTTTTCCCGAACTTCGCCCCTATGACAGGATTTGAAACTCTATACCTGGGTGATTTACGCACCCAAAACACCCATTTACAAAGCGGCAACAGCATCATCACAGATGCTCCCACAGACAACCAGGGTAAAGGCGAGGCCTTCTCTCCCACTGATTTGTGTGCCCTGAGCTTGGCCAACTGCATCATTACTACCATGGGC
This sequence comes from Bacteroidia bacterium, assembly GCA_044371405.1. Classification (GTDB taxonomy): domain Bacteria; phylum Bacteroidota; class Bacteroidia; order NS11-12g; family UBA955; genus RGEC01. The sequence continues at coordinate 26,355 of JBILTS010000014.1, read as the reverse complement.
ATTTACGCTAAAAACCATGGCTACCATATTGAGGGAACCAAAGCCCATACCATAAAACACATGGCCAGCGACCCTCGTCGTATTGTTCGTATTGAAATAAAATTACAAATTCAACTGCATGAAAACCAAGATGAGCATGCCAAAGAAGGCCTACTACGCATTGTAAAGACCTGCCCGGTGGCCCGCAGTTTGCACCCTGATATTCAGCAGGATGTGTCTGTTGAATTTGTTTAAAGATTTCCTCTCAGCTCTTGTTCGCGCTCAATGCTTTCAAACAGCGCCTTGAAATTACCCTTACCAAAGCTTTTGGCGCCACGGCGCTGTATAATTTCATAAAACAGTGTGGGTCTGTCTTCTACCGGCTTTGTAAATATCTGTAGCAAATAACCGTCTTCATCCCTGTCAATGAGGATGTTCAGCTTTTTTAGCTCTTCAAGATTTTCATCAATTTGACCCACACGTTGGGGAATATCATCGTAATAAGTTTCAGGAACGTATAAAAATTCTACGCCCCTGCGTCTTAATTCTCCAACGGTGGCAATGATGTTGTCTGTTTCTATGGCAATATGCTGCACGCCTGCACCATGGTAAAAATCCAGGTATTCTTCAATCTGGGATTTTTTCCGGCCTTCTGCGGGCTCGTTAATGGGAAACTTGATATAACCATTGCCATTGCTAACCACTTTACTCATGAGTGCACTGTATTCGGTGCTGATATCCTCATCATCAAAGGTGATCAGCAACTTGAAGCCCATTACATCCTCATAATACTTCACCCACTGGTTCATAGCACCCAACTCCACGTTGCCCACGCAATGATCCACATATTTCAATCCCACAGGAACCACTTCCAGGGCATTTTTCACTGCTTTAAAACCTGGAAGAAAAGGACCGGTATAGTGGGTCCGTTCGATAAACTTGTGAATGGTATCGCCGTAGGTATGAATGGCACTGATCACCACCCATCCATATTCATCTTCAAACCGTGTTGGCTCCATGTATGGCTTGGCGCCTCGCTTTATGGTTTCTTCGAAGCTTTTTGTGGCATCGTCAACCCAAATGCTCAGAAACTTAACACCATCGCCATGTTTGGTATGATGATGTGTAATTTCCGAATCGGGATGCAGCGAGGTAGTGAGTACCAGTCGCACCTTATTTTGCTGCAAAACATAGCTGGCACGGTCTCTTACGCCGGTTTCCGGACCTGAATATGCCACCAGTTTATAACCCCATGCCGTTTGATAGTAATATGCACTTTGTTTGGCATTGCCCACATAAAATTCAATGTGGTCAGTCCCATTTAAAGGAAGAAAATCTTGGGTAGTATTGATTTCAGTTTTTTCAAGTGTTTCCATTCGCTTTCAAAAATACTAACAAATTATTCATTTTTCATTCATTTTCCTGCTCATGCAGGATCTACATCAAAATCAACCCAAACACCTTTATATTCGGTCATTGTAAGCAGTTTTAAGGATGCACTCCACAAAAGTGTTTTCACCTTTCCTGCATCATCTTTTTTCTTGTCGAGTTTCACCATAATCTGCTGCAGATAATAATTACGCACCCTACCAATTGACGGGGCCTGCGGGCCCATTAAACGTTCCTTTAGTGCAACTCTCAATAATCCGGCAAAATAACGCGATGCCTCCTCAGACTTTCGTGCATCTTTGTGTTTAATGGTGACTTTAATAATCCTTGAGAATGGCGGGTATTGATATTGTTGTCTTAGCTGAATCTCCTGTTGGGTAAGACCGGCATAATCATCATTAAGCACTGACTGCAAAACAGGATGAGATGTTTGCCTGGATTGAATCATCACCGTTCCTTGCTTGGTTCCCCTTCCGGCCCGTCCTGCCACCTGAAAAAGTTGCTGAAACGCACGTTCATGGGTTCTAAAGTCCGGAATATTCAACAGCATATCTGCATCTGGTACTGCCACCAGCCCTACATTTTGAAAATCAAGCCCTTTGCTAAGTAATTGGGTACCAACCAGTATATCTATCTCACCATTGGCAAAACCATTAAAAATCCGTTGAAAATCGCTTCGCTTGCGGGTGCTTTCCTGATCCAGCCGGGCAATTCTTGCGGCCGGAAATGCAATTGACAATTCCTCGGCAATGCGCTCTGTGCCAAATCCCTTCATAGATACGGCGGTACTACCGCAAGCCGGGCAAAGATTCATGGGTGGCTGTGTGTGACCACAGTAGCCGCATCGCTGTTGCCCGTTGCTCTTGTAATACGTGAGTGTAATATCACAATTCACACAATGGGGCGTAAAACCGCACATATCACAATTGATGTAAGGAACAAATCCTTTGCGGTTTTGATAAACTATGACCTGGCTTTTGGAGTCAAGGCACTGCCCTATGGCTTCCAGCATGTGGGCATGAAAAGGTCCTTTGGGTTTGTTTTTTCTGCTCACTTCTGCCGTATTCACCAGCAGCACCTGCGGTGGCGGAGTCTGTATATACCGTTTATTCAACAACACTTTTTCCCAACGGCCTTCGGCACAAAGGTTCCACAATTCATAAGACGGTGTAGCACTGCCGGCAAGCACCCTGCAGCCATGCATGTGTGCCAGTTGTATGGCCGCATCCCTGCCGTGATAATGGGGCCTTTTATCAAACTGTTTGAAGCTGTTTTCGTGTTCTTCATCAATTACTACAATACCCAGGTTGGAAAAAGGAGCAAACAGAGCCGACCTGGCTCCTACCACAAAACGAACATCCCCACGCAATACTTTCTCGTAAAGTTCAGTTCGCTCATGTCCACTGTAGTAATTATGCCAAACCCCCATTTCGTTCCCAAAGTAATGCTCTAGCCGCGACACCAGCTGCTCTGTAAGTGCCACTTCCGGTATAAGCAACAGTGCTTGCTTCCCTTCAGCCAGCACCTGTTTTATTTGCTGCACATACAAATATGTTTTACCACTGCCTGTCACACCATAAAGCAAAACATTTCTTCCGGCTTCGAATGCTGCGTTTACCTGTTCATTGGCCAAATGCTGCTCTGCAGTTAAGTCCAGTTCATCGGGCTCTGAAACCAGTCTCAGCAGGCGGTCTACTTGTCTCCTTTCCTGCACGAGAAGCCCCTTTTCAACCAGTGCTGAGATTTGGGCCGGCTGCAAGCCATGTTTTGTAATCAGTTCTTTTTTCGTCAGACTACCTTTGCCCAAACCCAATACTGCCATAATGGCATCGGCTTGCTTGGGGGCCCTCCTTTCCAGCTGGTTCAACGTATCTTGGGCAAAGGCTGCATCAGCCCATTGGGGAGAAAGTGAAATAATATCTTCCCACTTGGGCCGATAGCGCTCTGAAACTTCCTCTTTCAGCAAAGCAATGCCCTTTAAATAAAGTGAGCGAATTTGCTTCATCCCGCTTTTTTGGCCCAGTATCTCAGCCACGGCATCGGTCTTTAGCTCCTTCTTTTGCATCAACGCATTGAAGATTTGGGTTTCCTTCTCGTCTAGCTCTGGTATATTTTCTGGATCCAGTTCTGGATGTAACACCAACAGACTCTCGCTTTGAAGCCGATAACCTGCCGGTAAAGCAGCAGCCATTACTTCACCCGGGTGGCACATATAGTATGAAGCAATCCATTGCCAAAACTGAAGCTGCAAAGGAGATACTATTGCATCAGCTTCCATTATTTCCAGCAAATAATTTGCCGTGTAACCTTCCGGGGGTGTTTCGGTAAACCTAAGTATGATGGCTGAATATACCTTTCTGGCCCCAAATTGAACAATAACGCGCTGTCCGGGCTGAAGCAACTCATTCCAATCATGCGGAACCCTGTAGGTATATGCCTTTGGTACCGGTAAAGGCAGCAAAACTTCAGCAAATAAGGTTACGCGTTCGGACACAGTGCGAAGATAAACTGCAGTATGTCTTGTAAAAAGAGAATTACATCCACACTGCCGCCACCGGAGACAACAAATGAATAACAATACCTGCTTTTAATATTGCATCGGCAGAAGTTAGTGATGTATGTCCGGATGAACTCCCGACAATTGCACTTACCAAAAATGAGAGGCAGGCAGATATTAGACTAACCATGCTAAAAAAACCCATACCGTTATTGAAATTGGCATTGCCCATAAACCAAAGTGCAAGTAGCAGAATATTCACTGTTAATAGCCATTTCTTGGTAAACCTGGCACCAGAATATACCACCATGGTTGTATAACCAAAAATAATATTCCCCTTGTTGCCCTGCAGGTCTTTTATTACTTCCCTGGTAAACGCCAGCATTAATAGACTTCCCAAATACAAAATCAGGCCAATGTGCAAACCACCAAAATGCAACCACACAGATAGCAGTGGCGACAGGGCCAGCATGGATGCTGTAACTTCCCTAATCAATGGAATTTTCTGAAGCTTATGGCTGTAAAACCATGCAGCAAACACATAAACCGACATGAATAAAAACACCTTAAGCGAGGTCATTAAGGCCAACAGAACCGCTGTCACACAAAATGTCACATAGGTGTTCAGCACATATTCCTGGCCAATTAAACGGTATATTGTAGCGAATTTTGAACGGTTTACCAGGTCTTTATCCGCATCATAAAACACGTTGATCAGAAATGCCCCTGCAACAACAAAAGCGTTGGCCATCACAATGAGGTGAAGTTTCCGGTCCCACAAAATTTGCGTATAAGCGCGATTTTCACCGAAGATAAAAAAAGCCATGATATATTGAGCCGCCGTGAGCAGCAGCACATTATACCACCTCACCGCACCCAGCAGCAAAGCAAATTTGATCCATTTTTTCCGGCTGAAGCCGGCCATCATATTCAAAATTGGTGAATGACCTGCAATTTATGATCTTTTAGCAAATCTTTTGCTTTATCAAGATCCTCGGTAAAGCCGAGCACAAATCCTCCGCCACCACTGCCGCAGAGCTTCAGATAGTAAGCATTCGTCTCTATACCTTTTCTCCAAAGTGCCTCAAACCTGTCGGGAATCATGGGGCGGAAATTTTCCAGAAACAAAGAAGACAGTTCTTTCAGGTTTTCAAAAAGTGGGTGGGTATCGCCTTTCAGGAAGGCCTTTACACATTCGTCGTTGTATTTCTTGAGACGGGTTCTGACCAGGTTTCTGAAACCATCGTCCTTTAATTTTTGCAGAAACAACGACACCATTCCTTGTGTTTTGCCGGGTGAACCGCTGTCCATAAGGAAGATTCCACCTTTCCCTTTTAAATTTTCATTTGGCATAGCTACTGCACCAAGTTCTGATTTCCCTTTTACCAGAATGGGTAAATTAAGGTAACAAATCAGTGGATCCAAACCCGAACTCTTTCCATGAAAATAACTCTCCATGGTCGATAACAGTTGTTTTAGTTCCAGCAAATCATCATTTTCAGTAACCGAATCAGGATGAATGCGCTGAGTGGCGTAGGAACCATAAACGGCAGCAACCAGTGCTCCACTGCTACCTACACCAAAACCCTGTGGAATACTACTGTCAAAATACAGACCGCCTTCAATATCCATCCTCATTTTTTCGATATTCAGGTGCTCTGCCAGGTTATTATTTTGATCTGCCAGATAGTTCCAATAGTTTTTCAGACTTTGATTGCTCTCTTTTTGTTCTGGGGTCATACTGGCTTCCGCCATTAAGAGCTTGCCTTTATAAAAATGATACGGAATGCTTAAACCCATGGCATTTTCTATGATGCCATATTCCCCAAACAAGAGAATCTTTGAATAGTAAAGGGTATCTTTAAGCATTCTTTTTATTGAATTTTAATTGGAGCTGAACCTAAGTCACTACAAAAATACTGATTATTCTGACAATAAATCAACAATTGGTGGTCAATAAGGTTTTTAACTTGTTGATAATTAACCTTCGGGAATAACAAATGGACATTAGCACCCGCATCAAGGGTAAACATCAGCGGGATACCGGTTTCTGCCCTGAAGGCCCAAACGGCTTCTATGACAGATAATGTGGCAGGCCGCATCAGTATAAAATAGGGATTGCTCAGCATCATCATGGCATGCAGTTGCAATGCTTCCTGCTCTACAACGCGGATAAATGTTTTCATATCACCGGTTTCCAAGGCCGCGCATAATTCAGAAAGGTGCAAAGTAGCTTCACCATATCGGGGGGCTGCATAGGGGTTATCTTTTAGCAATCCATGCCCAACCGTGCTGCTGACTGATTTTTCCCCAGCGTCCACAATCAGCACGGCATCCATCATATTGTTGAAAACATCATGAATGGCGAAAGGTGCAGGAATGGCAAAATCATCGCTACTGTCATTAATATCTTGGTGAACACCCCAGATGGCAGGTGCTGCAAACATGCTCCTGCAGGCACTTCCGCTGCCCAGACGTGCTGCCTTGCTGGTTTCAAATATTGAAACCGGTTTTCCCGTATGCATCATTTCCAGTTCGGTCAGGCAACATGCAAGTGCACCAAAACCCGAAGCACTGCTGGCAATGCCTGTTCCATGCGGGAAATTGTTGGATGATTCGATTTTAATAACGAATTCTTTTATCACTGAAAACTCACTGATAATGCGATTAAAAAAGTCGGTCAGTTTGGGTACAAAAGATGGTTTGGGCTGTCCCTGAAAAAAGAATTCAAACTCGGGATTCCCTGAATTATTGGGACCGGTAACAGACACCGTAGTTTCTGTGTAAAGATCTTTTAGGGTAAAACTGATGCTGGGATTTGCCGGAAGCTGCATACCTCCGGATTTTTTTCCCCAGTACTTTACCAGTGCTATGTTAGACGAACAACGAAAGGTGGATTTCACTTGTTTTTCTCGATTTTTTTTCTTATATTGATATTACATATTCATTCCATGGAATCAGTTCCATGTTTTCGAAAGCTGTCTGGTGTGCTTCCAAAAAAGTCAGGTTGATGAGTAAAACATCGCCGCCCCAGGCCCCAAGGTATTTACACAAACCACCTTTAACGGGAGTTAGGCCCAATGTTTCGTATGGACGCGGCAAATCAAGCCGCTGAGAAAGTAAGGCCTGCCACATCTCCAGCATGGCTTCCAGCATGGGCATACTTCGCGGGTTTTTAATTGCCTGAATACAGGCATTCATCTGCTGCAGCAGAGCAATATCAGCATTCACTTTCTCCAGTTCCGCCTTCACATCTTTCAATGCTTCGCGGCTGTTTTGTTTTTGGCCCGGAAACGCCAAATACCAGCCATAGGTTAAGTCGGCGGGTAATTGCCATGACGACCAGTTGGGAAATGCTTGTTCACGCCAGTATACAAGCGGTTTACCCAGATTGCCCACGGCGATATCATAACCGCTGCCTCCAAAAACATGTTCCTGTAATTCGAAAGCATCTACCCCACTCCACTTGGCAAGATTGCACACCAGGGTGCTACTGCTGCCCAGACCATAGGTACGGTTGAATTCACATTCAGTTTCTATCCGGATATTTTTGTGCAGAAAAAGTGATGGCTTTTGCTGTTTGATGTATGACAATAATTTGAGTAGTGTATCGGATAATTCCTCATCGCCTGTTTCAGCAACATGCATGATATCGGTATCTATCCTACATTCAAACCAAACCGTGCCATCGGCATCTTTGCTTTGCCATACCAGCTTTGAGACACCTTTTGCCGGCATTTCCCACACATGCTGCCATTGGCCGGCTTTTACCGGAAAAGCCAATGCTTCCACACCGCACATTACCGCATATTCTCCGGCCAGCAGGATTTTTCCGTGTGAGAAATAGGATTTCAAAAATTATCTGGATTGTGTGGCAACCCCACGGATTTGACAAAACACCCTCACGGCCTCAGAATAGCTCACCACATGATCCTTGAAATATTCCACTACCTGCGCTTTTTCCTCTTCGGTGGCTTCCAACTGGTTAAGAATATTGAGGAGATGCATCTTCATGTGACCTTTCTGTATGCCACTGGTAATGAGACTTCGCACTGCACTAAAGTTCTGTGCCAGGCCTGCTACAGCCACTATCTGCATCAATTCTGCAGCCCCGGGATTACCCAGAATTTCATGAGCAAACTTTACCATAGGATGCAGATTGGTGATTCCGCCCACAGTACCCAGGGACAAAGGAATTTCCATGGAAAACACAAATCGGTCATTGACAATTTCCGCATGGGTAAGACTACTGTATTTCCCGTTTCTCGACGCAAATGCGTGCGCACATGCCTCGATGGCCCTAAAGTCATTGCCGGTTGCCAACACAACCGCATCAATGCCATTCATTATGCCTTTGTTATGGGTAACCGCCCGGTAAGGTTCAATTTCAGCAATGCGAATGGCACGACAGAATTTATCGGCAAACTCGCGGTTACCGATACCGCTGCCTTCGTTAATTTCATCAATACTGCATGAAACCTCAGCCCTGACAATACATTCCGGGGTGTAATTGCTCAAAATACTCATCACAATTTGCACCTTGCGGTCATTTTCATGTAACAGTGTATCTGAAGAAATTTCTGTGAGCAAGGTTTTGGCAAAATTCTCAAGACAAGAATTAATAAAATTGGCACCCATGCTATCGCATGTTTCAAAGGTGGCTTCCAACTGATAATATCCCGGCTCTAAGTCGGTTTTATCTCGCAGCTGAATATCCGCAATTCCGCCGCCTCTCAGCACCATATTGCGTGTGAGCGGTTCAGAATTTTCGAAAAACTTGCTCTTTACCCGTTCAAAAAACGATGATAGCTGATGGCTTTCCGCCCCTTCCCAAATAAAATGGACATGACCAATTTTTCGGGTGCTGATAACCCGGGTTTTGAATCCACCCCGATCAAGCCAGAAATTGGCGGCCTTTGCAGCGGCAGCCACCACGCTGCTCTCCTCTATGGCCATAGGCAAGGCATATAATTTTCCGTTGATGAGAAAATTTGGCGCCACGCCAAAAGGCAGATAATAATTACTGATGGTGTTTTCAATAAATTCATCGTGCAGCTTTTGCACTTCCGAATCGGTGTGCCAGTAGCCACTCAACATGGTCTGAGACAAATCTGGCCTTTGGCTGTAGTGGTTGATCAGCCATTCCAGTTTTGCGGCCTTGCTAAGTTTACTAAATCCTTTTACGGGATCAATGTTTTTCATTTTTTAACGGTAAGAAAGGTATAGGCAAGTTCTAATCCCCGAATTTGATTTTCGGTAAATTTCATTAATTCATCTTCACTGCGAATGGCATGCTTCAAAAATGCAGATGCCTGGGCATAGAGGGTTTTCCATGGCAGAGACTGCACATGATAATAACCATCCAAAAAGTTTTTTATTCCACCGGATACAATAAATGCGCGCGTATGCACCTGATTTTGATTACCTGAACAAAGTTCAGTGGCCCAGCTAACCATTTCTGCGGCATGATGACCAATATTGGCCACAGGACCAAACTGTTCTCTGAAAAACTCGTCTCGTCTCAGGTTTTCAAGCATACTGAAATTGGTACCGCCCGAGGCACCAAACTCGATGGCCTCGAAAGGCAAAGCGGCAAGTGCCTGCATACTTTTCGGCCCGAAACCCTGTCCCACTTCCTTAACCATGACGGGAAAGTCTGCCAAATCGAGTATTTTTTTGAGGGTATCAATGGGTGGATTGCTGATGCGATCACCTTCGGGCTGAAGCCATTCCTGTAATGGATTGACGTGAACAATCAGTCCGTCGGCCTCCAGTTTATTTACAAGATCGCGAATTTTTTCAAAGTGGTTAAGGGCAAGCATCTCTTCCACCTGTGCTATTCCCAGGTTGGCAAAAAGGGGCTGATCGCCCATATATTTTCTAATGGCAAAATCGTGAAAATAATCGTTGCTTTCCAGCAAAGACCGGCAACTGCCCAATCCCATGCCAAGTCCGAAGTTTTTACAGGCCATGGCCAGGTTACGATTGATATTCCCGGCCAACTGCGCGCCGCCTGTCATACTGCTAATCCAAATTGGCGCCTTCAATGTTTTGCCAGCCAGCTGCAATGGAGGTATTATCCCGGAAACAGGGTGTGCATGCAACATGGGCTCATAATAGAAACGGTCATCTATTTGCATCGACTGTGCTTCGAAAGCCAGTTGTATATGATCGGTTTTACGCGTGCTGAGTTCGTTGTTTTCCAAAATGAATACAAAGGTAACGAATAGCCATGTGGAATGTTTAACCCATAGTCGTTAAACAAATAAATTATACCGTTTTGAGCACTACTTTTTTAACTTGGGATTATTTTTATGCCTTTCGGCATCCCGAATGCTTTTTTTATGCAAATTTCTTTCGAAAGCGTCAGTCAGATCAACACCGGTTTGATTGGCCAGACAAATTAGCACCCATAACACATCGGCCATTTCATCGGCTAAGCCATTTTCTTCTTCCGATTTTTTAAAACTCTGATCTCCATATTTTCTGGCAATTATTCTTGCCAATTCGCCCACCTCCTCGGTTAAAACAGCCATGTTGGTTAACTCTGAAAAATAGCGCACACCCACCGTTTTAATCCATTCATCCACGCGATGCTGTGCTTGTGAAAGGGTAATATCCTGCATATTGCAAACTTAAGACCCAGACAGTAACATTGCATACGCCATGCAAATTCCGGCCTTACCCGTGCAAACAGGATGCAGATTTCGAAAGATGGAAGTGCGCGATGCAGAAAAAATACTCGAAATCCACTCCGATATAGACACACAGCATTTCACAAGACTGTTGCGACAGCAAACCCTCGAAGATATTAAATCTTGGCTACAATACTACCCGCATTATGACAGGCATGGTTTTGGATTGTGGGCCATAGAACATATTGCAACCGAAACGCTGGCCGGGCTTTGCGGGCTTAGGGTTCGAAAAGATCTAAACTATCAAACAGACGTTTCTTATCGCATGCACCCAAAATTCAGAGGTAGAGGGATTGCAACAGCAGCAGTTTCAACATGTCTGAACTGGGGTTTTGAGGCACTAAAAATTAAGGAATTACTGGCCCAGGTTCACAAAGACAATGTTGTTTCAATGCACATTCTAACCAAACAAGGGTTTGTGAAGCGCAGTGAAGATGGAATATGGGTTGATCTTGTGCTAAAATCAACCGTTAAAACGGTGAAGTGAAGTTACTAAAATCGGGGTGCAACGTATCTTTTTGCGACAACACCGGCTGATCGAACCCCCAGTTGATTTGTAATGATGGGCTGCTCCAAAGCACACCGCCATCTGCAGATGGGGCATAGTAATCGCTGCATTTATATTGAAAAATGGTATGGTCTTTCAACGTAGCAAAGCCGTGGGCAAAACCCTTGGGAATGAAAAGCATGAGAAAATTATCAGCAGTAAGTTCCACCGCATAGGATTTTCCATAGGTTGGTGAATCTTTTCTTATATCTACAACAACATCCAGAACGGCACCGGCCACTACCCTAACAAGCTTATCCTGGGCATGCGGAGGCGCCTGAAAATGCAAACCGCGCACAATACCCCGATTGGACAGACTTTGATTATCCTGAACAAAACTGATGTCAAGGCCTTTGTTGCTGAAAAAATCAGCCCGGTAACTCTCGTAAAAATGCCCCCTGTGGTCGGCAAACACATTGGGTTTCAGCAACCACAATCCCGGTATTGGCTCGTTTATTATTTCCATTGTATTGGACAGTTGCAAATATTTTATATTTAAAACATATTTTGTAATTTTACATTTGCACATATCGTTAAAAACCTCAAACATGGAAAACACGCCCACTAACCAAGCCGACCAGAAGAATCGCAACAGTAAAGCCCTGCTGTACACCATTATCGGCATTTTAATTGCCCTCAATGCAGGATTGTTTTACATGTGGCAAAAAGGTGGTAATGAAAAAGAAATCGTGGAAAAGAAACTGGAAACCACCACCGGAAATCTGAAAGAGAAAACAGCAGCACTGGAAGAAGCTGAGTATCTGCTGGAAAAATTCAGAAGAGATAGTGCTGCGTTGGTAGACAACAATAAGGAGTTGAATGCGGACCTTGTTAAGAAAAAAAATGAAATATCCGCACTGGTGATAAAATTGAGAGCCAATAAAAACGCAAGCGACGCAGAGATTGCCGAACTAAAATCCAAAATTCAGGAGCTAACTGCACAACTTGATCAGCTACAAAAAGAAAATGAGGAACTTAAAGAAGTGAACACTCAATTACAGCAAGAAAAAGAGGCAGCCATTACAGAAAATAAGCAGCTGAGTGCAGAAAAGAAGAAATATAAAAACATTGCCCAGCGCCTTCAGGCTGGAAGCATCAAAGTGGAGGCCCTGAAAAAACGCTGGATTACCGGTAAGGAAGCCACAACCACGAAAGCCAAAGATGTGGAAGCATTCAGAACTGCATTTACCCTAGCAGAAAATAAAGTAGCCGAACCCGGTGACAAAACCATTTATGTGAAAGTGACCGGACCTGAAGGTGTTACTTTATCAAACCCCGGCAATGAAAGCGGCACATTTGAGTATGATGGGAAAGAAAGCAAATATACCTACAAGTTTTCCGTAGCTTACGATCAGGAAAGTAAATCAGTACCTGCAACAAAATGGAGGCCTGCCAGAGACTTAAAGAAGGGAAAATATACGATTGAGCTTTATTGCGATGGATTTAAGATAGGTAGTGAGGTGCTAAACCTTAAATAATTGTATAATTTATTCTAAAAAACACTCCTTCTTTGGGGTGTTTTTTTTATTATTGTATATGAGATTACCGATGTTATTGGCATTTGCAATTTTCGCAAATGCTGTTTTTGCTCAACCTGCAGTTTTTAATAAAGCCCTGGAAAGGGCCGAAAAAGAAAATAAGCTGGTCATGGTTGATTTCTACACAGACTGGTGCTACTGGTGCAAAGTACTGGATAAAAAAACCTTCACGGATCCGGTTATCAAAGAGCGTATCAAAGAACGTTTCATTCTCATCAGACTCAATGCCGAAAAAGCCGATGGATTGGATCTGGCCAAACGGTATGGCATCAATTCTTATCCGATTTGTGTTTTTATCAACCCCCAAAAACAGGTGGTGGCCATGCAGCCGGGATATGCGGAACCCTCATTCTATCTGAAATTTTTAGACACCATTTGGAAACAAAAACTGATCGGGAAAACGCTTGGCTACTCCCCCGTATTTAGTTTATCGTTCCCAGATTTTTATGAAAAAATGCATCATATCGACCGGAAGAAAATCGTTTGGCCCAAACCCACAGAATTTGAACTATACATGGAGAATGAAAAAAACTGGGATACCGAGGTTGGTTTTATTGTTATCAATAAACTGTACTCAAAGAACTATAAAAAACACCTAAACAGGGCTGCCAGATATAATAACATATGGGAGAAACAATATGGGAATGTCTATTCAGGACAGACATTTTCCTACCTGTTAAGAACATTTATAGACTCAAACCTTAATATTCCGACACAGGTGATGTACGACACCCTTTTAGGTTACTGTATGATGGCAGAAAACAACGACAGTGTAAAGGCCCAGAAGACTTGTTTTGGGTTTATGGGTTCTTATTTATCCAATACCGGTCAATGGAACGCGTATGCTAAATGGATTGACCGTGATTATAATGAAAACCGTCAGGAATATGCGAACGCAGGTATCAATGAGGCGGCGTGGAAAATTTATGAAAACAGTCGTGATACAGAAGCCCTGAATATTGCGCTGGAGTGGATGAATACGGTGGTAGCTACAGACGATGATTACAATCATGCAGATACTTATGCCGCTATTTTATATGCCCTGAAAAGATATGATGAAGCTGAAACGGCTGCTAAAGAAGCCATTTCACTGGCAAAGAAATCCGGTGAAAAATACGGGGAGACTGAAAAACTGCTGGGTAAAATTTACGCCGAGCGCTAATCAGTTACTCATCACCTGTTTTTGATTTTCGATCGCGAAGACGGGCGAGTTTTTCGCGTGCCTCTGCAACCAGTTCGGGATTATCAAAGTTTTCTGCAACGCTGTTCCACGTTGCTTTTGCATTAAACTCATCCTTTGTATTTAGAAAAGCATCACCCAACAGCAACATGGCCTTTCCAACCCAGAAATCATAACTGTTAAACTGATCCAAAACCCCGTAGCAGGACTCTTTGGTCAACTCAAAACTGTCTGTGGCATAGTACACCCATGCCTCACGATACTTGGCTTCAGCAGCAAACTTATTGTTGTACTTTGAATACGCATCTTTAAAATGAACCATGGCATCACTCCAGTTTTTATCCTGCACAGCGGCTTTACCCAGAAATACCAGGGCCTCAGCCTTCAAATCATCCGTGCTGCTGAGTTCAGTGCCGATTTTGGCTGCCAGCACCCGTCCCTCAGCATAGTTGCTCTGCTGCTCATAACATTTCAGCATATTTTTCCAGGCCTGATGTCTTTTTTCTTTATCACGGGTTATTTGCTCAAGGTAGGTCAGATAGGGCATTACCTCACTGCAAGAAGCATTGGGTCCTAAAATCTCCAGTACACTGAGGACAGCATCTTCCTGGAACTCAAAACCATTGGACGCTGCAGCAATTTTAAAATGTGGCAATGCTTCAGATTTCTGCTTCAACTCTTCGTGACAAACCCCTTTGTAATAGTTGGCTGCAACTTTAAAAAATCCTTTATCAACTTCTGTAAGATATTCCTGAAAGGCAGACACCGCATCTTTGTACCTATCACGTTCATACAAGTTAAAGGCGGTGAAATACAATAAGCTATCGGTTTCAGAGGCAGACATGCCACCCCTGTTTTTGGTCCATTTAACAAATTCGCTGCCTTTTCCCAGATCGGTGTAAATACGTTTCACATTTTCCGTAGCGCTTTTGGCTTCGGGCGTTCCCGGGAAACGATCAAAAAGCAGGGTATACATTTCAACGGATTTATCGCTTTGACCATTATTGTTATACAACCTGCCGAGGTTTAGCAGGCTGCGTAAAACCAAAGGATGGGTCTTAAATTCATCTACCAGGGAAGTATAATACCGCTCTGCTTCGCGGCTGCTGCCTGCTGCCCAGTACTCAGAGCCCAGTTCAAAATAAGCATCGGGTAAGTACCTGCTGGAAGGGAAGTCTGCCACCAACCGTTTCATGGCTGTGATTTTTTTCTCACGCATCCCCTGCAAGTCAAAAAGCTGCCCCTGCAACCCATACAACATGCCTGTCTGGTAGAGGGCATAGTCAGCATCTGCTCCTTTTTTACCGGTTACATAGGCATATGCTGTAATAGCATCTTCCATGTGCTTGCGCTTTTGCACATTTGCATCCTTTCCCAACCTGGCGGCCTGAGAATAATTACAATCACCCAGACGCAACTGAGCATCATTGTATATTTTTTCGTCATAACGGCCACGGCTGATGGTTTTGATGAATTTTTCAAAATACGGTATCGCGTCTCCAAATGCCTCTTCCTTGTAGCGACTGTATCCAAGACCATAGAATGCAAATGGATAAATCTCCATATCCTCTACATCGGGGGCATCCAGGAATCTTTGATATAGCTCAGACACTTGATTAAACTTGCCTTGCTGTGTATAAACCTCTGCCTTCCACAGTGCTGCCTGACCTGACAAGTTGCGGTTGGCAGATTTTGCCATACATTTATCAAACATAGCTATGGCCTCATCCCAATTCCGATTCTTGAACAATTCCATGCCACGGGCCAGACTAACACGCTGAAAAGCTTCCTCCGTCTGAGGGTCCGGATCTGAAATACTTTCCAACACTGCGGCGGCGTCGCGATAATTATCCGTATTGAGCAGCAAACCTGCCAGCAGCTTCTTTGCTTCCTTGCTTTTTGTTGAACTGCCGTTGGATGCAATATACTTCTGAAGCAGCGAAGCGGCGTTGCTCTCATTCAGTTCCACAGCTATTTTCGCCTGATTCAACAAGGCATCCTGTGCAAGATCTTTATTGTAGCCGTTGCGATAGGCCTCGGCAAAAGCATTCATGGCATCACGCTTACTTCTTAGTTTAAGGTAACAATCACCCAGGTTATAACTTGCATATTGGGCAATACTGTCACCCAGGTAGGCAATATTTTTCAACCATTCTACTGCATTGGTACATTGTTCTGCCTTGTAATTGGCAAAACCAAACTCATACACCTCATTCCGATCCAAACTATCGAGTGTCATACCGCTGGCATTAAAAGCATCTGCTGCCTGGGCGTATCGTCCAAGCCGGTAATGGCATTTGCCTTTCAAAAAAATAACCCTGCCGGCCGGTACGCCGCCATTGATTTTATCGGCAGCCACCAGTGCTTTCTCAAATTGATTTTGAAGATAAAAAATCTGCGCTATGTATAGTTTTACCGCTTTGGGACCTTCATTTTCAATGGATTGGAAAGATGATAATGCTTCGGCATATTGACCATTGTAATAAGCACAATACGCGTAATAATACAAAGCAAGGGTTTTAAATTCATTATCCCGTTTTGTGAGCGGCAGCAAGGTTTCAGCGGCGTCTTGGTATTTTTTGGTGCTTATCTGGCAATAACCTTTTCTAAAATAAAAACGATCGGCAATATCTTTAGAAATGGCTGCCTGCTCTACATTTTTGTAGTACGAAAGTGCCGTACTGTATTTTTGCTTAAGGTAATAAAAATCGCCCATGGCAAGATTGGCCATGTGGGTTTTGTGCGAACCCGGATTATTTTGCAGAAAGCGTTTAACAGAGGCCTCTCCGTCACTATGGCCCGCATTCATTTTGCTCACAGAAAGATAATATTCTGCCTCAATGCGGTTTGTCAATACCTGATCACTTTGCAAATACAGAGCCAGCTGATTAACCGCTGCATTATATTTTTTTTCATCAAACAACTCTACCCCACGCTGAAAGTACACGCCTGGAAAAGTATTAACCTGGGTTACCTGTCCCGACAAACGAAATGCAAAGACAGTGGTGATAACAAAAAGCCGTAATTTCATATTGCTGCTCAAAATTACAACGCTGCAAAATGCTATATTATTATACTTCTGCACACTTGATGCAAGCGTATTAAAGAAAAGACGCTATGAGCGAAGCATTAGCGCTATTTGAAAAATCTCTATCCAGAAAATGCTTGCGGGAAATGCGCTCATCATCAGAAAAATCAATTGACCAGCATTTTTGCACCGCGTCGGCCAATTCAGCAGGATCATTGCCAACCCTACACAACGACTCAAGCCCGGTTTCGGCAACCATGGCGCTATTTGCAACACAAAATCTGCCCTGGTGCAAGGCATTTAGCAATTTCAACTTAATACCAGTGGGCTGAAAGGTTACAAGCAGATTTACATGGGCCTGCTGTACCTTGTGTAAAATCTCATTGCTGCTGATACCTGACATTAAAGTAACGTGGGCAAGACTTTCGGCAGCAACCTGTAATTGTCTTGTGGGTTGATTCCCTGCAATTACGCAAGGCATATTCAAACTTGGAAATACTTCATGAATGAGATATAGTGCTGCCTTGTTGTTTTCGCCAACACCCAAATTGCCGTGATACAATACAAAATCGCCCCTACCTGTCTGTGGTTTAACCATATCTGAGGCATGAAAAGCAGGCAGATACTGAACATTCTTGAATTTAGACTGATAGTAGGCAGTATCACGCGGTGATATGGGCATGATAAGATTTGCAGTACTTAATATTCCCTCATATTTGCGTAGTCTTTCACTTTCTATGCGGAAGAAATATTTTTTAAAGAAACTGGATTCTGCATCTTCCAGGTACTGGTAATAATCGTGCTCTACGTTGTGCGTTCTTACAATCTTGAACCGATTGGTTAATTTAGGTGAAGTTAAAAAGGCAGTACTGTGCAATCCTTCGAATAAAATGGGAGCGTCATCCTTACACAAATTGCTTAGCAACTGTTCATCGTCGCGGGTAGCCACAATGTAAGGCAAATCGCCGGTAAATGGATTTTTAAATCTTTTTCTTTCATAGTAAAAGACCTTTTGACACAGGGCTTCCAGGTGTTTTGAAGTAGTTTTTCCTCCATACAAAAAGACATGAAGTTTTACTTGTACCCCCAGCTCACTCAATGCCTTTATTTTATAATAAATATCTATTACCCCACCGTAATCAGCAGGATAAGGCATGTCAAATGCAATGATATGTAAGCTTTTAGCCATGCTGAAAAGTTGCTTCAAAAATCGTTAACAAATGCAATTTTTCATTCTCCCAGCTCCAGACTGCACGTGCGTTTATACAATTTTGCGATAATCGCAAATGTGTGTCGTTTTTTTCTAGCAGATATTGCAAATTACGCGCTATTTCGGATACTTCAGGATTGGTAATCACCCCAACTTCAAATTCCTCATTCAGTTTTTGATATTCCGGAAATGGATTTATTAAGGATGGCAGACCTGCATGCACATAGTCGAAGAACTTGTTATTCAGAGATAGCTGATAACTTAACCCCATGGGTTCGCTAACGTTATAGCCAACCCATGCGCCGGCTGTAATATCAGGCAGAGCTGCTGGAGGCAGCTTACCTAGAAAAATAACCTTTTCCTGTAATCCTTCCTGTTTAGTCAAATCTCTCAACTGCCGGCTCAAATCTCCTTCCCCGGCAATCAACAGCTTACAATCAACCTGATGCATGGCTTTAATCAAGTTTTCCAATCCCCTGCCCTTGTTTAAAGCCCCCTGATACAGCACATATTTTTCTCCTTTGGGCTTATAATCGACCCCATTTTTAAGCGGTGGCATATTCCGGACAACTTCTACCTTTCGCCCATATTCACTTTCAAACCACCTGGCCAGCATAGGGCCCACGGTAATGCATAAATCTGCGCTTGAAAAAGCCATTTTCTCAGTATGCCGCCAAAATTGCTGCACCCGTTTCCTGTCTATTACTTCAGGTACCCTGCTGAATAACTCATGGGCGTCAAACACCCATTTTTTTCGTTTCACCCCGCAAACCAATCTGGCGGGCCATGCCGTATCACAATCTACAGACCACAAACAATCGAAACGATTGAAAAAAAGCCAGAAAGCGAGTCTTAAATTATATTCCAGATAAAACAGTTTACCCTTGTTTATCATGCAACGGAAGCGTTTAACCGGAAAACCCAGATGGGCTGCCGAAGGCGAATCTGAAAGTGCTCTGCCAACAAGTTTAACGGTGTATCCGGCCTCAACAAATGTGCCTACAATCCGCTGCATACGCTGATCCGTAACCAAATCATTGGTTACCGTAAATACGATGGAATTTATCGACCTGCCCAAAACAGCTTACCCTCAGAATTAATTGCAATAATACCCTCATCCATCAACAATCGCAATTGTTTTACGGCCTCGTCCTCATCGGGCAGCCATTCCAGCATGGCTGCATAGTCGGGCTTAGAAACTTCTAATTGTTGCTTGATTTTCTGTTCCCAGCTATCCTTTTGAACGGAAGATTTCTTTCTGTTACGGGCACAGACATCGCAATGTCCGCAAGGCGAAGCAGACTTCAAGGTGAAGTAAGCAATCCACCAGGCCGCCCTGCAATCCCGGCTCAGTGCGTATTGCTGCATGTGCTCTATGGCTTGCAGCCGTGCCTTTTTGAGCGGTTCAAGGTTTTTGGTATTAAAAACCGGTCGTGAGTGTCTTGGATCGTACAAAAATACCCTGGGTTTTTCGGTTGATGGGCGATAATCCAGCACCTGCATAGCTTGAAGCCGTTTAAGCTTTTCTGCCAACTCAGATTCTTTCATGCGCAGCCGCTTGCAAATAACAGATTCATAAACGGTAACATAGTTATCCAGAATACCGGCGTGAGAGCGCAACAGTAAGTCGATCAGCGTTTCAAACTCGGGGTGGCGGAGTTTAACGTCGTAAACAGAGGTATAATCTGCACAAATGTGTATGGCTGAGGGGGTGTGTATGCCCTCAGAAAGACTAAAAAACTGCAGCAGTTCCAAGGATTTGAGACCGTGAATAAATTCAGACAGCTGAAACCGATAGCGGCCGGCGATTTCAGCCGGATCCAACTCATACCACTGGTGCATGCCTCCGCCTTCAGGTATGTTTAAATGAGCCATCAAAGCATGATATACCCTGGCCAGCACATCTGCATTGGGAAAACGCGCATCTACCTGAAGTCGCATCTGTTCAAAATCCGGCTGGCGGTACAACATAATGCACCAGCTGTCTTTTCCATCCCTGCCGGCCCTTCCCGCCTCCTGGTAATAGTCTTCCGGACTGGGAGAAGGCGTTAAATGGAACACAAACCGAACATCCGGCTTATCTACCCCCATGCCAAATGCATTGGTACAACACATTATGCGGGTATGGTTTTTCATCCACAAATCCTGCCTGCGCGAACGCTCAGCGGATGTTAGACCTGCATGATAAAAATCGGCAGACAAGCTATGCTGTTTTAGGAAAACAGAAAGTTCCTCCGTTTCTTTTCGGTTCCTTGCAAAAACCAGGCTGCTTCCTTTTGTATTGGCCAACATTTTCAGAATAAACCCATACTTATCTTCGTGTTCGTGGGCATGAAAATGAAGATTGGGCCTGCCAAAATCACCCATGCTGATGCGGGGATCATTCAAAGCCAGTTTATCTGCTATGTCTTTAACCACATAAGGCGGTGCACTCGCTGTGAAAGCGGCAATGGGCACATCGGGCAGCATATGCCTGCATTCTGCAATACGCAGGTATGCCGGCCTGAAATCATAACCCCACTGCGATATGCAATGGGCTTCATCTACTACCAACAGCTTAATGTTCAGGTTGGGCAGATAATCCCGAAAATTTTCGGTTGCCAGCCGCTCGGGCGAAATATATAAAAACCGGTAGTTGCCCTTTAGTGCTGCATCCATAATATGTCTCACTTCCTTGAATGACAGACCGCTGTGAATTCCCACGGAAGCAATATTGCGTTTTTGTAGCGCATCCACCTGATCTTTAATAAGTGAAATCAACGGACAAACCACCAGTGTGAGCCCTTCATGCATGAGCCCGGGCACTTGGAAACATATACTTTTTCCGCCACCGGTTGGTAAAAGTGAGATGGTATCCTGACCGGTAAGAATGTGGGCAATAATATGCTCCTGACCGGGCCTAAAAGCCGGATAACCCCAATGCTCTGAAAGTATTTCGGAGGCAGATTTACGCATTAGCCGGCAGCAATTTCCTCTTTAAATAGCTCTACCCTTCTAAAGGCCTGTTTAAAAAACTGATTCCGCTGCTTTTCTGCAACTTTGCTTACCAGTGTGCTCTTGGCAATCAGGTTATCCAGCCAACTGCTCACCTGCTGATTGAAGGCAGTATTGGCCGTGCGCATGTAATTGAAAGAACCATACCCAATGTAGCTAGAGTTTCTATCACCACTGGCCATGTAAACATGGTTATTTCCAATCATGAGGTCACTGATGTAGAGTGAATAAGGGGTTTCAGTATAGGTGCCTTTTACAGGATTATATTTCCTTCCTGCCTCTGCCTGTTTAGATGCCATTTCAATCAAATTCGTAAAATCTTCCAATATGCCCAGCAGGGTATCGGTTTCCCTGAAAAATCCTGCCTCCCAGTAGAACTTAATTTGCTGCAAAGTGCTTTTAATGGTATCCTCATTCCAAATTTCAGTGGTGGCTATACCTTGATAACTTCGGGTAATATCCAAAACTCTCCCCTCCCAGTTTTCAGGCAAATCAATCTCTTCGGCTTTTAAACCCTGATATTGGGGTACGCTGAGTATGCTTTTGGTCCAGTATATCAATTTAAATCTGGACAAACGGGGAAAGAAAAAATGGTAAAAAACGGGAATATCCTCGGCAGCATAAAAAAGCATGCTGTTTTCAAATTTTGATAACCACGAAAGATCCCGATCCAAAGCATCAAGATAATTTGAAAAACTGTCGCCGTTGCTGAGAATTTTGTTTATCCTGAAAGTCACTACATCATCCATTTCTGAATTGAGGGCTTCCAACGGAATGCCAAAATAAAGACAAATTTTAACTGCTTCATTCAAGGTAAAATCGGTTTCACCTCTTAAACGCCGATATGCACTATCTGTGCTAATTCCCAAGGCAGCGCAGACCTCCTCCGCAAGATGCATATTTGAAGGTACTGATTTTTTTAAAATTTGAATAAATGCGCTTTGATAGTCTACCGTGTTGCGATTTTTCATTTTGAAATTCATCAAATTTAGCATTTTTTCATAAATCATACAATTATTTCTATAAAACACATCATGGGCTTTGCTGTTTTTCACACATCTTTTTTGTTTTATTTTCGCTTGATATTTATGACAAAATTCAATACTTTTGCCATCAATTAATAAAATTTAAGAATAAATTCATATGATTCGCGTACCGGAAGCCCCCAGAGATGTCAACGAAGTAAAGGTTCTGATTGCAGACGACCACACCATCATTTTCAGCGGTATCAAGCTCATTCTATCCATGAATCTGAATATCAAGAACATTGTGGAATGTTCGCAGCTGAGCATGTTGTTGCCCACCATAGAAAAGGAAAAACCCACCCATATCATCTTGGACGTGACCTTTCCCGAGGGCTCAAGTATCACCCTGGTTGAAAAAATCATAGAGCGCAACCCTGATACACGTATTCTCTTGTTCTCCATGCACCCTGAGGTAATGTTTCAGCGTATTCTCAGCAAATACAAAATTGATTACTGTGAAAAAAAGACATCCGAGGTTGAAATTACCCGCCGTTTTTCAGAGTTTATCAATGGTGTGAGCATGCCTCGTTTGAACAAAAAGCCCCTAATCAAGGGCAAACGCGAGAACCAGATATTGCAGATGCTGATGGAAGGCAAATCTACACTGACCATAGCCACCGAGCTGGGAATAAAAAGCAATACTGTTTCTACCATCAAGGCGCGCATTTTTCACAAGCTGAATGTAAACAACGTGGTAGAGCTGGTTCAGCTCTATAAATGATCTGGATTTCCTGCAAAAGATTCCTACTGTTTGCGGTAATCGCACCGTTAGGACTTGGCATATACGCACAAAAAAGTGCCGAGTATTTTCCTCGTTATTTTAATAAACAAAACAAGCAATTATCTGAGAATATCATTTCGGATCTATTGCTTGATGAAACTGACCGGTTATGGATAGCCACACCCAATGGTCTTTTTCAGTTTGATGGTTCTCAGATAACACCTTATCCTTCCAGTATCCCGGAAAGAATTGCAAAGATTTTCAGGAATTCACAGAAAGAATTATTTATCAATTGTGTAGATAAAAAAACTTACAAGATTACCGAAGATACGTTCATACTTCAGCAAGACTTTTCTACCTCAGATTTTCCGCCCTTTCACAACATTATCTTCTCAATTAACAAAAATTTCGGAAATACGCTTTTGCCGTTAATACGTGATTCCATAAAAAACGCAGAAGCTTTTAACCTTTTTGCCGATAAAAAAGTTTATGTGAGAAGAAAAGGGAATATTTATAGTTTTAGAGAAAATAAATTTGATCTTATATACACAGGAAAAAACATTACTAAAGATATATTTTATCAAAATAAATACTGGATAGTAGATGGTGATAACGGCATTTTAAAATGTATAAATCAGTCCGGAATAAATTCAGTCCCCCTTCCGGTAAATAAATTAGAATTGGCTTCTTCCAGGTGGTTCACAGAGAACAATAGCACACCGCTTCTAATTTATCAAAACAAAGCATGGATTTTGGCGCAACAAACCAAAACCAAACAATATTACTGGAAAATCATAACAGACGAAATCCCAAACGATATTGCAATATTTAGTGCCATTTACAGCAAAAAACTCGATAAATTAATTATTGGAACCTTTGCAAATGGGCTTATTGTTTACAGTAAATCCAACTTTTCACTTTATCAGCATTCCCTGCCTAAAAGTTCATTTAATTTTTATAATTACTATTTGCAAATTCCATTAAAAAACGGGCAATTTATCGGTGATTATCCCAATCAATCAACCAACACACCACAATATTTCAGAGATTTTTTCAAGAATAATAACCTATCAAGTTCTTATCACTATTTAAATAAAGAAACCATATTGGGTAGCACGGAAAACTATTACTATACCCTGGATTTAAACACCCTAAAACCAAAGAAAGTAGGGCAGAAAATCAAACCCATGGGCCAAAATCAAAGCTACACCAGTTTTAAAGGAACAACCTACATTATAAATACATACGGGGTGTTTACCTATAGTCCGGAAAAAGACACCATTTTTCCTAAACTATACACACCAATTGGATACGGATTAATCAATCAAAGTATCGTTATAGATAATAAAATTTGGTTGGCATATTGTGGCGGATTGCTGATTTATGATCCCGAGACCAATAGCATTAAACACATCAGAAGTCAGACATGCTTCCGATATTTTTTCAGGTTTAAAAAACAAATTATAGTTACCACTTATGGAGAAGGCCTGTATCTAATTGACACTTTAAAACTAAACCTAAAAAAACTAAAATTTGACCATTACGGTTCCTTGAAAAGAACCCATTTTCTCCTTCAGGATAAACACAATTTTATTTGGGCTTCTACTAACGATGGGGTGTTGCGTTTTCCGTCTTCTAGTTTAGAAAAAATTATTGCCGGTGGTGATTTTATACCCCAGCCGCAATATTTTGATTTCACAGATGGTTTACCAACAGATGAGATGAATGGAGGTGCATATCCCGCCTATCTGAACATTGGAGACAGCTTACTCAGTATCCCCAGTCTTGTTGGCATCATTCAGTTTAGACCACTCAAGGATTTCCCTTTAAGAAAAACTGGGCAGCGAATCATCATTAAAAACATTACCGGACTTGGAAAATCCTTATCCATAAAAGAAAACAAACTACTGCTTAGCCATAATATTAACGAGATTAAGTTTAACCTGCAAACCATTCACTGGGGAAACCCCAAGAGTCTAAACTTATATTACAGAATTGATGACACGCTGATATACATACCTTATAATGAGCTCACGCGTCTGAATGTGCTGGTGGAAGATCCTGGAATACACACTTTGGAATTTCTTTATATTGATGATTTAGGAATTGAAAAAACAGTGCTAACACTTCAGATTGAAAAAGAAAAACCCTGGTATTTACAATCCCTCTTTATTATATCGTTCATTATATTAATGATGATCATCACCGGTTTTATCTCGCGCATGCGAATCCGAAATACAGAAAGAAAAAACATCAAACTGAGGGAAATTATTAAAGATAAAACCAAAGAAATTACAGATATAAATGAACAGTTGATGACCAAAGTTGCTGAATTAACCCAGCTCAACAAAATAAATGGCATCTACATAAGCGTAATTAATCATGATATTTTCGCACCTATCAAATACATCAATGTTGTGGGAGATAAAGTATATGAATATCAGAAAAGACTCAAAAAAGAAGACATTGTAAATCACTTGCAGCTCATTATTAACTCAACAAAACGTTTGGAAATACTGTGTTCAAACATTTTAAATGAGCGCTCCAGTGGCAATTCATTTACATCGGTACAACCTAATATTTCACTTCACAACATGATTGCCGATTTGCAGGGTTTCGTGAAAATAGGATTACAAATCAACAACAATGAGTTGACAGCCAAAATACCGGTAAAGGCCGTCGCCAGTACATCTCAAAGTGCATTGAACATAATTTTAACCAACCTGATAAGCAACGCCAACCGATTTACAAAAAACGGCACCATATCCATAAAGTACAGCTTCAAGGAACAGCTGCATCGAATAGAAATTAAGGATACCGGCAATGGTATGCAGCCCGATGTACTGGAGAAAATTCAAAACCGCACCCTGCAGGTAAACCACAAAGACAGCAGTGACTTGCAAAGCTATGGCATCGGGTACTCGCTAATATTCAAGATGCTAGACATAATAAAAGCAGATATGAAAGTTAGTTCCGCACCGCTAAAAGGCACCACCGTTGCCATTATCTTTCCTGATCTGCCTGTTCAGGAAATCAGCAAAATCAGCGCTTCTTAAATTGTTGAGATAAACTAATCAGCTATAAAAAGACCGTCGCGCATTTGCAAATGACGATCTGCCAAATCGGCCAACTCAGGGTTGTGTGTTACAATAACAAAAGTCTGCCCCAATTCATCGCGCAATCTTAGGAAATAATCGTGCAGTGACCGTGCATTTTTACTGTCCAGATTTCCACTTGGCTCATCGGCAAAAACCACAGCAGGATTGTTTATAAGGGCACGCACCACAGAAACACGCTGTTGCTCACCGCCGCTTAACTCGTTGGGTTTGTGATGAACCCTGTCTGCGATACCCAGCATGTTAAACAATGGCATGGCCTTTTCAATCGCCTCTTTTTTACCGATTCCTGATATCCAGGAAGGCATGCAGGCATTTTCAAGGGCAGAAAATTCGGGAAGAAGCTGATGAAACTGAAACACAAAACCCAGGTTTTGATTTCTGAATTTAGATAATCGGTTACTTTCTAAACTATTAACTTGCTGATCTTTAATAA
>JBILTS010000098.1:0-8496 GCA_044371405.1 Bacteroidia bacterium | reverse complement strand
ATCATTTTCCAACCCATGACTATGAATGGTGCATTGATAATGATAATCAGAATGTGCAGTGGTATACCGGTAAGGGCAGCACTCAGCAGCGATATGCCGGTAGCACCTCCATCGATAAATCCATTGGGCAGTAGGAATCCTTTAAAACCGAAGGCCGCAGAAAATATGCCGGCAAGGATGAACAGCGCATCTATCATGTAGTGTCTGATATTTACAACTGTTTTTTTATCGGTCAAGGTATGTTCCATACTCACTTCTTCAAATATCGTTATTTTTTGTCTTTTCGTGTATTGTTCAGCTCAGTTACCGCCCTTTTTACCGCATGATCCCCATATCGTTTTCTGATGCTGTCCATGGCCTGGTAGAGGTTAATCATCTCTTCAGTGTGTTCAAACAGGTTGATTTGAAGGGAGCCGGTGACCAGTTCACTGAATCGCACACCAATCAACCTAACCAGCATGCGTTTTTCGTATAGCTTTTCAAATAGTTCACAGCTGCAGGCAATCAGGGTATGATCTGCGCTGGTGTAGGGGATGCGCAGCTGTTTTGTGTAGGTGTTGAAATCGCTGTAGCGTATTTTTACGGTTACGCAGCCGGTTACTTTTTGTTGTTTGCGCAGCTGGTAGGCCAGGTTTTCTACCATGCTCACCATGATGTTTCTTAGCATGGGTACATCGATGGTATCCTGCTCAAAGGTCTGTTCGGCACTGATGCTTTTTTGTTCCCGGTAGGGTTCCACGGGAGCGTGGTCTATGCCCTGGCTCTTTTTCCAGATGTCGGTGCCCGTTTTGCCCAGCGTTTTTTCCATGAGCTCCGCGGGCATGGTCTGTATAGTCTCTATGCGCTGTATCCCAAGCCCCCTGAGTGTTTTGTAGGTTTCTTGTCCCACGCCGGGAATTTTTTTTATGCTTAGCGGGGCCAGAAAGGGTTTTTCGGTGCCATGGAGCACATTTTTGGCACCAGCAGGTTTGGCTTCGCCGGTGGCAATTTTGCTGACGGTTTTGTTGGCACTCAGCCCAAAGGAAATGGGAAGCCCGGTTTCATGTTTGATTTTGATGCTGAGCGCTTTTGCAATTTGCCAGCAGCCGAAAAAACGGTCCATGCCGCTCAGGTCCAGATAGAATTCATCAATGCTGCTTTTTTCATATACCGGAACATTTTCGGCTACAATGTCGGTAACCATGCGCGAGTATTTACTGTACAATTCATGATCGCCCCGTATGAACATGGCGTTGGGGCAAAGCTGCCGTGCCATTTTTACCGGCATGGCACTCCTCACGCCATAGGTCCTTGCCTCATAGCTGCAGCTGGCTACTACGCCACGGTCGCCCATGCCACCAATTACCAGCGGAATGTTTTGCAGTGCACTGTTTCGTAAGCGTTCCACGCTCACGAAGAAGCTGTCTAAATCCATGTGCGCAATGTGTTTTTTCATGATAAAAAAATTAACAAAAAATAGGCATTTAAATTAACAAAAAAATACGGCAATTCAAAAACGATTATCTTGGTTAGTTTGTTTATTTATTTATTATCCAACATCTCCGGGTATATATCTACATTTCTCGTTAAGAAATTTGGTGGCTGCCCATGGTTTTGTTGTATTTTTGAATATAATAAAGCTTGACTATTCTTAGATCATATCTTAAGAAGCTCTTTACGGCAGTGTTTTTTCTGTGGATTACAGTTTCGTCGGCTACCCACATTGTCGGTGGAGAGATGACATATACATACCTGGGCACCAATCAATACAGGGTACGGCTTGATTTATATATAGATTGCATTAATGGAGATCCATCTGCCATATCCAGCGATGCTACCGCCTGGATTGGTGTTTGGGATGGCAGCACCCGAAGAATCATTAGCGGTTTTCCCCGCGAAGTACCAAGATCAGGCCCGGAAAGGGTGCAAAAAACCAATTATAACTGTATTTCCATAGCCCCTAATGCTTGTGTAGATCACTACTGGTATGAAACCACCCTAACGCTGGCCCCACGCACAGGTGGATACATCATTTCTTTTCAGCGTTGCTGCCGAAACAACAGCATCTCTAATCTGTTTGATCCCGGAGGCACCGGCGCCAATTACTGGACTGCCATCCCCGACGCAAGAAATACGCCCAATAAAAAAGAAAACAGCAGCGCTATTTTTAAGGAGCTCCCGCCAAACTTCCTGTGCACCAATACCCCCCTGAATTTTGATCACAGTGCCACTGATGCGGATGGAGACAGTCTTGCATACGATTTGTTCAGGCCATACACCGGTGGTACCCGCACCCAACCCCGCCCCAATAACAATGGCACAGGAACCCTTGAAAATCCCCCTTTTTCCCAAATTACCTGGGGCGCAGGTTATTCCACTGCAAGTCCGATAGACGGCAGCCCCCAATTGAATATTGATCCAAAAACGGGTAAAATCACCTTGGTCCCTACTGTTACAGGCCAGTTTGTAGTTGGTATTAGGGTAAGAGAATACAGAAAAGGGGTATTGATTTCAGAAACCATGCGCGATTATCAATTCAATGTGCAGGCATGTGTAATTGATGTAGTGGCCTCGTATTTTGTACCAACCGTTGTGTGTGGTTACACCTACCAGTTTCGCAATCAAAGCAAGGGTGGAAACCGCTATCACTGGGATTTTGGAGTGGCAGGCACCAATACCGACACCTCAAATCTGTATCAGCCAGTATTTAATTTCCCAGCTGCAGGCACCTACAAGATTAAACTCATTGCCTGGAAAAACAACTGTTCTGATACTTTTGAAGCCAATTTGGTCGTACTAAAGCCTGAAAAACCGGATTTAAAAAGGGATACAACTATTTGTGACGGTGCCTCACTTACCCTATCATCTAATCTCACCGGCGATTCGTATTTGTGGAGCAATGGTCAGACAGGATCGTCAATTACGGTTACCCAACCAGGAACCTATTGGTTAGAGCTTACCAAAAACACCTGCAAATGGCGTGATACCATGGTGCTCACTGTAGACAGAACCAAGGTGCAGATAGCCGGCGATACCCTTTACTGCAGCGATGAGCAGTTTACCAGATTGCTCAGGGCTACTCCCGGTTTGAAGACATATCAGTGGAATACAGGGGCAACAACACCAGGAATTACGGTAAATCAGTCCGGTATTTATATCGTAAATGCTACAACTGTTAACGGATGCAAATCCACTGATACGGCATACATCAATCGTTTTTCCCCGGTGGTGGTTTCAATTAAAGATACTATCGTATGCCCGGGAATTGCTGTAACGTTCAACAATCAGAATCCTACTGCAACTGCCACTCGCTGGAGTAATGGAGAAACTGGTGCTTCTACTACACTTACCATTCCCGGAACCTACGTAGTCAGGGTAACCAGAGGGCTATGCAGCACCTGGGATACCTTCAATTTGAGCAATCATCCAAATACACTTGAACTCGGGCCTGACAAGCGTTTTTGCGAGCGCATTGATACATTACTGATGGCACCAAGGAATGATTTCCAATCTGTGGTATGGAATAATGAGGTTCCCGGAAGTACTTTCAGATTGCAAAAACCGGGTAAAGTATATGTGTCAGTTGTAAATCGGTATGGCTGTCCGGAGGCAGATTCAATCAATGTGTTGCTATTTCCCAATCCCCGCGTAAATCTTGGTAATGATACGCTCGTTTGCCTTTCTGTACATCCATTGCTGGATGCCGGAGGAGGTATGGAATGGTATCGCTGGCAAAATGGTACTACCGGGCGAACCTACAAAGCTATAGATCAGGGAACCTACTGGGTAAAGGTTAAAGATGCCAATGGTTGTTTTGGAACCGATACCGTTACCATTAATAAACGCGGCGATTTATATCCTTCCACCCTTTTCATGCCCAATGCATTTACGCCCGATGGCAATGGTGTTAATGATTTTTATCCCATGAACAAGTTTCCAAAAGTAGGTGCATATCAATGGTGTTCCTGCACCGGAAGGGGCATATGTATATTTGGCCACATGGATTGGCTGCGATAATGAACGCAGAACCCTAAGAGGCAGCTTTCACATACTGCGGTAGTTATTCTGTAATTTCGAAAAAACAATCTTATCTATGGGAAAGGTGAAGTCATCTTCACTGATTTTTAGTATGTCTTCCCAACGGAATTCAACAAGATATTCTTTATTCCATCTCTTCTCTATTGCCTTAAAAACAGATAGTTCGGTTGTTAATTGAACCATGTAGTAAAAGGAAATAATCTGCTGTGCAGGATTGAAGGCACTGGATTGATAGAATTCATTCACATAGAATAAATCCCCAACAATTATCCCCGAGTTTAATTCTTCTTTCCATTCCCTGATCAGGCAATCGGCCAGTCCTTCGCCTGGTTCCAAACCGCCTCCCGGAAATTTGGTAAAGGCATGGTCGCCTCCCATTTCGGAAGATATCAGTATTTTTCCTTTTTGTATGGCAATACCATATACCCGAATATTAAACGCACCCTTGCTCACAGTGCGAATTTACCCGAAGTGTTTTAATATCTGGCATATTCGGGCATTAAACGGTTTTCATCGGGGAGCAGTCTGTGGTTTGCTACCCGCCGGATACCGTTTTTCAGCAGCGGAGAATTGAAGTTAATGATGAGTCCCAGCCGATAATTGCCCAATTTCATATTCCTGAGCATTTTGTGAACATGCTGATCGCTAATCTGATCGCAGGTTTCAAGCTCTATGGCCAGTTTGTCGTCCAGCACAAGATCTATGCTGTATCCGTCATCAATGTGCAGATTTTTGTATGTTACAGACAATGGCTTCATGGAAGTTGCTGAAATCCCGTTTTGGCCAAGTTCATACATGAGGCACTCGCGGTATGCGCTTTCTTTAAGTCCGGGTCCCAAAGCTTTGTGGATTTCGATGGCAAGTCCGATGACTGTGTGCGCAAGATGGTTTTCTGGTATTTCTATCATATGGGTAGGGTTTAGTGTCACGAAGCTATTGCCATAGCATACCAAAAAAAATGACAAATATCATAAGTAACAATACAGCTGATCATATAGTTAGAATCAAGTATCGGGTAATTGCTTTGCCGCAATGTATATAGGACCGGGAATGCGAGAGTTAATACTGTAAAAATTAACCAATTATATGACCAACGAATAAAAACAGGTTTGTGCACGAGACACTGAAGGTTTCACACGCTAGGTCATCTTCATTCTTTTCAGGTAGAATGGGAGCAATACCTGGTCAAATTCCCTTGATACATCAATGGGGTAGAAGTCAATGCTGTATTGCAGACAACGCTCTTTTATGCGTTTTTCCATGCTTGAAATCTGTGCCAAGTAGGCATCTTTTATTTCAGCAGGATTGAGCAGCACCTGCTCGCCGGTTTCAGTGTCAATAAACCGTGTGGGTTTATTATCAAACTCAAACTGCAGTTCCTGGGGGGCATGCTGTACGTGAAACAAGATGATTTCATTTTTGGCAAATTTTATTTGCTGTATCGCATTCCATATTTTTTCGTCATCGGCCTGGTTTTCAAACATGTCGGTAAAAATGACAACAAGACTGCGCCGGTGTTGGGTTATGGCTATTTGTTCCAGGCAGTGGGCAATTTGTGTGTTTTCCGGTTGTTCGGGCGCTTTTTTTAGATTCCAATACGGTTGAAGTGTTTGTAAAACTTCCTGCAGGTGCGCACGGCTGCTGCGGGCCGGGGTTTGATGCCTGATTTTGTCGCTGAATGTGGTTAAACCAAAAGCATCTCTTTGCCTATATAGCAAGTTGCATATAGATGCCGCGGCCAGAACGGAAAATTTTAACTTGGCCAGATTGATTTCAGGAAAGAACATGCTGCTTGAAACATCCAACAGCAATCTGCATCGGAGGTTGGTTTCTTCCTCGAATCGTTTGGTGTAAATGCGGTCTGTGCGGGCAAATAATTTCCAGTCTATGTTTTTGGTACTTTCGCCGGGGTTGTAGGGCCGGTGTTCGGCAAATTCAACTGAAAATCCGTGGAAGGGACTTCTGTGCATACCCGTAATAAATCCTTCCACCACTTGCTTTGCAAGCAGTTCCAGATTTTCGTACTGCTGAACCTCTTCCAGAAGCATAGGATATCAAATATACAAAAAGAGGCCGGCAATTCCGGCCTCTTTTTAATAATAATTTAGTCGCTTACAGCGCTGCGTCAATTTTCTGGGTAATAGAAGGTTTGGGCACAGCTCCCACAATTTTGTCAACGATTTGACCGCCCTTAAATACAAGCAGGGTAGGGATGCTGCGTATGCCATAATTTCCGGCGATATCGCCGTTTTCATCTACATTGAGTTTGCCTACCACGGCTTTGCCGTCGTATTCTTTGGCAATTTCTTCAACGATAGGGCCAATCATGCGGCAGGGGCCACACCATTCTGCCCAGAAATCTACCAATACAGGTTTGTCGGATTGCAGCACCTTTTCATTCCAGTTGCCGCTTGTGAAAGTTTCAGCCATGATATATAAAATTAGTAATGATTGTGTTTCAAATGTCGTACCAAAGATATGTTCAGTTAGTGGGTGACATTTCGTCATTTTATCAACTTTTTACCACCCTGTTCCATGCCGAGCCCAAATAGGGCAAAATCATACTTCACAGGGTCTTTTGAGTCAAATCCCCGCAGGGATTCGGTCAGCTCCAGCGCAGTGAGCCAGTCTGCCTGTTTTCGACTTATGAGTTTGAGCTGCATGGCAGTTCGGTGCACGTGCACATCCAGCGGACAAATCAACTGCGATGGATCTATGCTCTTCCAAAGCCCAAAGTCAACGCCGTTTGCATCATGCCTCACCATCCACCGAAGGAATAGATTTATTCTTTTGCAAGCACTTTTTCTCAAGGGTGTCTGTAAGTGTTTTTCTGTTCTTGGAAGATGTGACAATGAGAAGAAATATCGGTGAAAGTGTATTAATGCGTTTTCTACATGGGTGTCTCCGGGTTTTAGGCCTGACGAAAAGGCAGTTTCCATGCTTTCATGTTGGCTGTAGTGGTGCTGAAGAAATTCCAGAAAGTAAAGCAAATCCGGATATTGAAATGTGCGGTGAACCCACTTCTCAAAACGCTGCCGGTCTTTTTCCCTGTGGTGTTTTATGAATTCATGGGGGCTGTTTTCCATGAGGGCCATTAGTCGGTTTGCACTGTTGATGATGGTGGTGCGGTTGCCCCAGGCAAGCAGGGCGGCAAAGAGTCCCGAAATTTCTATGTCCTGTTTTTTGCTGAAACGGTGGGGTACCGAAATGGGGTCTGGGGCTATAAAAGACGAATCGTTGAACTGATGATATTTTTCATCCAGCAGCTGTTTGAGCGTTTGTTTGTTCATCTTTTTAGGCCCCAATCCATTCCAGATAGTTTTTTTGGTTGATAATATGAAATGGTACCTCCGGATATCCTTTGGCAAAAGCTACCGGGATGCGGCATTTGTCTTCACTCCATTTGCATTCAAATGCAGTTAGCTGTTTGTTTTCAATTTCAATCAAATCTATTTCCTGCTGGTCGTAGGTGCGCCAAAAGTAGCTTTCCACGTTGCGGCCAAAATAGGAATGCAGCTTATTTCTCTCGGACAGAATATATTGTTCCCAGAGCGCGCCTACGTCCTTGCGGACAGACAGCGGTCTGAAATCGCCAATCAGCGCGTTGCGGATACCATTGTCTGCAAAATACCACTTTCTGCCTTTGGCAACTTCTTTGCGCAAGTTGCCGCTGTAGCCGCTGCGGCTATAGATGACGAAAACCTTGCTCAGTAAATCCAGGTAGCGCTCCACGGTATTTTTGCTCATGCCCAGTTGTTGCCCCAGTGCCTGCATGGAAACCTCGCTGCCCACCTGGTGCGCCAGCAATATCAGCAGGTCCCTAAGCTTTTGGGAGTTGTTGATTTGCTCAAACATCAAAATATCCTTGAGTAAATAGGTATTAACGAGTTCGCGCAGGTAATCGGTTTTTTCCTTGTAAGATGTTAGCTGACTGAGTTCAGGGTAACTGCCCAAAATTAATCGGTCTTCCAGATTCTGACGGGTTTGCAGTAGGTTTTCCTTTTGCTTCCATTCTATTTGTGCCAAAGGAAATAAGTGAAAATTGAGCGTTCTTCCCACCAGGGGGTTGCCCATTTTTTCAATATCAAAGGCAGAAGAACCGGTCAGGATGATGTGCAAAGGTTTGATGTTATCAATCATCAGTTTTGCCTTGCGGGCAATATCAGGAATGAACTGTGCCTCGTCAATAATCAACAGTTTGTAGCCCTCCAGTAATTTGCGGTAGTTGGCAATGGTTCTGTTTTCAAGAAGAATGTGGGTGTCGTTGTCTTCGCCATTTAGCCACAGGGTGTTTTTTTGCTTTTTGGTAAAAAGTGTTTGCAGTAGTTCGGTTTTGCCAACACGGCGTGCTCCCAGCAATAGCGATACCTTTTGCTTGCTGAGGCTGTCTTCCATTATTTTCAATAATTTACGGTCAAACACAATACAAAGTTACCTAAAAATATTAAAATAGTCAATCAACTGACTAAATTTATACAA
>JBILTS010000097.1:0-8504 GCA_044371405.1 Bacteroidia bacterium | reverse complement strand
AAATCCGGAAACAATTTTCCCACCATTCAAACTAAAGAATATGGGGAGCTTCTCTTCGGTGGATTTTTTGATTTCACTGCCATCATCGCTAATTTTAACAAGAGTGGTATCGGAATACATGTGAAACAACCCTTTTTTATCCTGATGATAAAAACGCAAATCATAACGGCTCGCTTGAGCAGACAATCGTGTGCACTGAAACAGAAACACGAATAAGATTAATAAAAAATAACGCTTCATTATTGTATTGGTCAGCAAAAGTAAGAAATCAGAATCCGCTATACCCTATTTCCTTGGGATATATTATTAAAAGACCATTCTTTTTTGCTATATTTAATGACTTTTTATTGTTAATTTTTTTATCATATGTTTTTGCAATGCCATTCTTACTTCAGTTTGCGGTATGGAATACTCTCGCCCAAAGACCTGTTGCTACAGATGGCTGCCTCGCTGGGTAAAGCAAGTCCGAAACCTTGCCCCGTTTGCCTTACCGACATCAACAACGTAAGCGGCATCCCCGATTTTTTTCGCGAAGCCACGCAATATCCCCAGCTACAACCCTGTGCCGGCATCGATTTCAGGGACGGCGAAACCGGAGGCAAATGCCTGTATGTAGGAATAGCCGAAAACGAAACCGGGTTTGCCGAAATGAACCGCTTTCTTTCCCAATACCGGCTGGGCGGTAAAAAACTGCCTGCATGGCCTCCTGAGCTGGAAAACGTACATTTTATTTTCCCTTTTGATCGCACACAGGAAGAAGGATTCCCTGCAAAACTCAGCGAAAACCAATGGATTGGGGTGCGGCCCGAAATGCTTGGTAAGCTGCGCTTATCGCAGTGGCAGAAAAACACCTCCAAACTGCTGTCCATGCAGCCGATGACATTCCGACATGCGGATGATTTTGAAAGCCACCGCCTGCTGCGCTGCATTGCAGGCAATTGTCTGCTGAGCAAACTGCCTCCAGGCGAAACCGGGCATGCAAAAGACTGCTGGACGAATACCGATTATTTTATGCGAAGCTACGCCGACGCTCCTTTTTTGGTGGAAAACACCCTGCGGCTCATGCAGCGTTGCACATTCCGGCCCACCTTTGGCGGCAACCAAAATAAAAAAACCTTTACCGGCAATACCGATGAGGATTTTCGGCTAATGACCGACCTGGCCATGGACGGACTGCGGTATCGCTACCCAAAATACACCTATGCCACCAAACAGCGGCTGGAAAACGAAATGAAGCTCATCTACGAGCTGGGATTCACCGCCTACTTCCTCATCAGCTGGGATATTTGCCGCTTTGCACGCGAACAGGGATTTTTCTACGTGGGCCGGGGCAGCGGTGCCAACAGCATGGTGGCCTATTGCCTGCGCATTACGGATGTGGATCCCATAGACCTGGATCTGTACTTTGAGCGGTTCATCAACCCTTACCGCACCTCTCCACCTGATTTTGACCTGGATTTCAGCTGGCAGGACCGGGATGCGGTAACGAATTACATCTTCCAAAAGCACGGACGCGAGCACACCGCCCTGCTGGCCACCTACAACACCTTTCAGTCCAATGCCGTGGTGCGTGAACTGGGCAAAGTATTTGGGCTGCCCAAGGAAGAAATAGACCACCTGATGGAAAAACCCACCTACTTCTCTCCTTCCATGCTGGAAGAGCAGGCCGGACATAAAATCCGCGACGGCAAGGCGGTGTATGCCTCGCCCGGTATTGGTGAAAGGGCTACCCTCTCCAAATCGGTGAGGCCGCAGCAGCGCGATACCCTGGCGGGTCAAATTATGCAGCATGCCCTGCGCCTGCACGAACTGCCCAACTACCGGAGCATTCACGCAGGGGGCATACTCATCAGCGAAAAAAGCATTTACCACTACTCTGCACTTGACATGCCGCCCAAAGGATTTCCCACCGTACAGTGGAGCATGCTGGAAGCCGAAGACCTGGGGCTGGCCAAGTTCGACATCCTCAGTCAGCGTGGCCTCGGGCACATAAAAGATGCGGTAAAGCTGGTGAAAGAAAACAAAGGCGAAGAAATCGACATTCACCGCATACAGGAATTCAAGGCCGATGAAAGAATCAAACGGATTATCGGCAGCGGACACACCATGGGCTGTTTTTATGTGGAAAGTCCCGCTATGCGGCAACTGCTGCGCAAACTCAAATGCAGCGACTACCTTACCCTGGTGGCCGCCAGCAGCGTAATTCGTCCCGGTGTGGCCCGCAGCGGCATGATGCGCAGCTTCATCGAGCGGCACATCGACCCCGAAAAACGAAAAGAGGCCCATCCTGTTTTGCAACAGATTATGCCCGACACCTACGGCATCATGGTGTATCAGGAAGATGTAATCAAAGTGGCCCACCATTTTGCCGGGCTGGGGCTGGCCGAAAGCGATGTGCTGCGGCGCGGCATGAGTGGCAAGTTTCGCAGCCGCGAGGAGTTTCAGAAAGTAAAAGATCGCTTTTTTGCCCTGTGCAAAGAGAAGGGACACCCCGAAAAACTATCGGCTGAGGTGTGGCACCAGATTGAGAGTTTTGCCGGCTACAGTTTCGCCAAGGGCCACAGCGCCAGCTATGCCGTGGAAAGCTACCAGAGCTTGTATCTGAAGGCATACCACCCGCTGGAGTTTTATGTGGGTGTCATCAACAATTTCGGCGGTTTTTACCGCACCGAATTTTACCTGCACGGGGCCCGCATGTGCGGGGCCAACATACAGCCGCCCTGTGTCAATCACAGTGATTACCTCACCAATATCAACGGCAGCAAGGTATATCTCGGATTTGTGCATGTGGCTTCACTCGAGCAAAAGCTGGCGTCGCGCATGGTGGCGGAGCGAAATACAAACGGCCCGTATCTGAGCTTGAATGACTTCAAAGAGCGCGTGGAACCCGGTCTTGAGCAGCTGAAAATCCTCATCCGCATCGGGGCGCTGCGATTCACCGGCAAAACCCGAAAAGCGCTGATGTGGGAAGCCCACTGGCTTACCAACCGAAAAAAGCCGGCACCGGTTACCGAAAAACTCTTCAGGGAAACACCCAAAGAATTTGTATTGCCCGAACTGTGCCACAGCACACTCGAAGACGCCTACGAACAGATAGAACTGATGGGTTTCCCGCTCTGCAGTCCGTTTGAGATGCTGGCACCCTGCACCCTACCCGAAAAACCCATTCTGAGCAAACACCTGCCCGGCCTGCAGGATAAAAATGTGCAGCTGACCGGCTACCTGGTTACCATCAAACCCACACGCACCATTAAAGGGCAGGAAATGAACTTTGGCACCTGGCTGGATGCTTCAGGGCATTTCTTCGACACGCTTCACTTTCCGGATGTGCTCAGGCGTTTTCCCTTCAAAGGCAGGGGCATTTACCGGCTTACCGGCATTGTTACGGATGATTTTGGTGTTTACAGCATCGCGGTTTCGCACATGGAAAAGCTGCCCTACCTGCCCGACCCGAGGTATGAATAAAACATGGCGATACAATCCCATACCGGGCTTTGCACAAACGGCTTGCAGCCAAGGACTATAAAGCACCAATCTAAAACTTACCATTTAGCAAGTTACCATTTGGTAAGTTATTATTTGGTAAGTTATTATTTTGTAAGTTACTATTTGGTATGTTATTTTTTGTATCTTTGAATAGTGGAAAAGAACATGCCTTTTATTTTCGGGATGCTGGCAGGAGAAACGGATTTCACCAACAGAACTGCAGAAACCGAGCACCTGATGCGAAATTTTGAAGGCGGCACCAACACCATCCTTATTTCTCCGCGGCGCTGGGGCAAATCATCGCTGGTGGCACATGCCGGGCGAACCCTGCAACGCAAAAACAAAAACATAAGGGTATGCCACCTGGATATTTATGGAGCCAAAAACGAAGCGGAATTTTATTCCCTTTATTCATCAGCCATTCTCAGTGCAGTGAGCAACCGCCTGGATGATGCCGTTGAATATTCGCGAAAATTCCTCAGCCGCTTCATACCCAAACTGAGCATACAACCCCACCCCGACAGTGAAATTTCCGTAGCATTGGATTGGAAAGAAGTACAGAAAAACCCGGACGAAATCCTAAACCTGCCAGAATCCATTGCCAAAAGCAAAAACATACGCATGGTGGTTTGCATCGACGAATTTCAGAACATTGCCTCTTTCGAAAACCCACTCGCATTTCAGAAAAAACTGCGTTCCATCATTCAAAAACACAAGCATGTAACCTATTGCTTTTATGGCAGCAAGCGACATATGATGATGGATGTTTTCACCAGTCCATCTATGCCTTTTTACAAATTTGGCGACATTATATTTCTCGATAAAATAAAGAAAACCGATCTGGTTCGCTTTGTTCAAAAACGTTTCAAAGACACAGGTAAAAGCATTGACAAAGCCGATGCAGCCATAATTTGCGACTTAACGGAATGTCATCCCTATTACACCCAGCAACTCGCACAGCAGGTTTGGCTGCAAACCCACCGCAAAGCCGATAACGCTATAGTCATGGCATCGCACGAAAGGCTCATCAACCAGTTTTCTTTTTTCTTTCAGGTTCAGTCAGATAGCCTAAGTTCTCCGCAAATCAACTACCTGCATGCACTCATTATGAAAGAAACCAAACTCTCCGGCAAAGATGTAATCGAAAGATACCGCCTTGGAACTTCGGCCAATGTAATCAAAATCCGTAAAGCTTTGCAGGAGCGTGAGATTATAGACAGCCTGGAAGGCTACCCTCAAATTCTGGATCCTTACTTTGCAGAATGGCTAAAAACCAGATACTTTGGAAACCGGCGGTTTTGAACAAACCACGCTCAAATACCCAATTCTACCTGGCACTTGAAACCCGCCAGTCCCGAAACCTTTGCCCCTGTATGCATATCACTAAGCTTGCGATAACTAAACCCAACCCTCTGTTTACATATCAATAATTCAATGTTAATGATATCTTAACATTCGTTAACATCTACCAAACATTTCTTTGCACTTGTGTTAACATTATATAAATATATTTTAAATGTTTGCTTAATAACCGTAGGTTTAATGGCCAATGCAAACGTATCTGCACAAACAGATAAAACACCAAAAGACAGCGGAAACTTGCTCAAAACACTTACTAAAACCGGCAACTGGGCAGACAAGTTCAGCATCCGCGGCTATATGCAGGTAAGATATAATCGCCTTCTGGAAACCAACAGCAAGCTAAAGTGCGAACAATGCGACAGATCATGGGGAGAAGACGGCGGTTTTTTCATAAGACGAATGCGCATTATTTTCTCCGGACAATTATCAAAACAGGTATATTTTTACGTTCAGCCGGATTTTGCCTCATCAGCAGGCACAACAGGACATGTAGCCCAATTAAGAGATGCTTACTTTGACGTAGGATTTGACAAAGAGAACGAATTCCGTTTAAGAATAGGACAAAGTAAAGTTCCTTTTGGATTTGAAAACATGCAATCCAGCCAAAACCGCCTTCCACTGGATCGTAATGATGCGTTAAACAGTGCCGTTTCTAATGAACGCGATCTTGGGGCTTTTTTCTACTGGGCACCGTCAAAAACCCGCAAAGTGTTTTCGGACCTGGTTCGCGATGGATATAAAGGCTCAGGAGACTATGGTGTGTTTGCATTTGGTGCATACAACGGTCAAACCGCCAACCAAACAGAAAGAAATGACAGACCTCACATCGTAGGCCGCTTATCATATCCTTTGAGTTTGGGCAACCAGATTATAGAACCGGGTATACAGGCATATACCGGAAATTTTGTACTACTATCAACCAATGAAAAAACAAAGAAAACTGCCAGCATGGAATATCTGGATCGACGGGCTGCCGCCTCATTCATCATGTATCCAAAACCTTTTGGAATAACGGCTGAATACAACGTGGGAACAGGGCCTGAATTCAACAAGATTACTGACTCAGTGGAAAACCGTAATTTGAGCGGTGGTTATGTCACTTTATCTTATATGATCAAGGGTAAAAATCAAACATTAATACCTTTTGTAAGATATCAAACCTATAACGGTGGGAAAAAACACGAAATAGATGCAAGAAGCTACCGAATTAAGGAATTTGAGGTAGGCGCCGAATGGCAGCCAAGCAAAAACTTTGAACTCGTGGTTATGTACACTATTTCAGACCGCCGTTTTGAGGATTATAAAGACCAAGAGAACAGACAAAAAGGACAATTGCTGCGCCTGCAGGCACAAATGAACTTTTAAAGTCGATTAATGATGATGACCGCCCGGTCCGTGCACATGGCCATGGTCTAGTTCTTCGGCGCTGGCAGCCCTAACTTCAACCACCGTGCCTTTGAAATGCAATGCCTCTCCGGCAAGCGGATGGTTAAAATCCATTTTCACCGTCTCATCGGTTATCTCTACCACTTTTCCGTCCATGGGATTTCCGTTTTGATCTTGCATGGGCAAAATGGCGCCTAAATGCAAAATGTCGGCGGGCACATCTTCACCTGAAAAAACCGAGCGGGGAATATTAATCAGCCAGTCGGCATTGGGATTTCCGTATGCCTGATCGGCGGTGAGTGAAAACTGAAATGAATCGCCTGCAGACAATCCGTTAAGTGCATCATCAAACGCAGGCAGGGTTTGGCCAATGCCATGAATAAATAAAAACGGTTGCTGTGCATCTGCCTCATCGGCAATGGCACCATTATCGAGGGTGAGGGTGTAGGTAACACTCACCACAGTATCGGGGGAGATTTTCATGCTGCAAACTTGGGCAAAATATTCCATATTACCGCCAAAAGGAACATTATATCGGCCGTTTATTGCGTATTTTTGAGACGAAATGGACAAAGTACAGGCAAAACTGCAGATTGATCAACTAACTGCCACCCTGAAGGAACACAACTACCGCTACTATGTGCTTTCCGAGCCCACCATTTCCGATTTTGAGTTTGACCAATTGCTTAAACAGCTGGAGTATCTGGAGTCACAATTTCCAGACCTTGCCCATACTGACAGCCCTACCCGAGTAGTAGGCGGTGGTGTTATCAACGAATTTGAAACCGTAAAACACCGAAGGCGCATGCTTTCGCTGGGCAACACCTACAATGAAACCGAACTTCGTGAATTCGACAACCGCATTAGAAAATCCATTGGAGGCGAAATCGAATACGTTTGCGAGCTAAAAATCGATGGCCTTGCCATTTCGCTATTTTACGAAAACGGAAAACTCGTGCAGGCCATCACCCGTGGTGATGGTGTGCAGGGCGATGATGTGACAGCCAATGTGCGCACCATTCGCAGTCTTAATTCCGAATTACACGGCGATTTTCCACCCGAATTTGAAATACGCGGTGAAATTTTCATGCACCGAAAGGGTTTTGAAAAACTGAACCGGGAAAGGATTGCTTCCGGCGAACCCGCCTACGCCAACCCCCGCAACGTGGCCAGCGGCAGCCTAAAACTCAAGGATTCCTCAGAGGTAGCCAAACGTCCTCTCGATATTACCCTCTATCATTTACTGGGTGAAAACCTACCCTGTAAAACCCATGCTGAATGTATAGATGCGGCCCATTCATGGGGGCTTAAAACAGCCGATACCACGGAAGTTTGCCGGGGCATTGATGAAGTGCTGCTTTTTCTTAAAAAATGGGACCAAAAACGTCATGATCTGGGCTTCGATACTGACGGGGTTGTTATCAAAGTAAATTCACTGGCACTGCAGGAGGAACTTGGCTACACGGCCAAGGTTCCCCGATGGGCCATTGCGTATAAGTTTCAAACCGAAAGTGCCACCACACGGCTGCTCGACATCACCTATCAGGTTGGCAGAACTGGCGCCATTACCCCGGTGGCCGAACTGGAACCAGTTTTTATTTTGGGAACAACCGTAAAAAGAGCCAGCTTACACAATGCCAATGAAATTGAGCGACTGGATGTGCGGGTTGGAGATTGGGTTTTTGTAGAAAAGGGCGGTGAAATTATCCCGAAAATCACCGGTGTTGATTTCTCACAAAGAACCGAAAACACACAACCCACTGTATATATAGGCCATTGTCCTGAATGCAGCACCCCTTTGATTCGCCGAGAGGGCGAGGCCCAGCATTATTGTCCCAACGAGGATGGATGTGCACCACAGGTGGTAGGCAAAAT
This sequence comes from Bacteroidia bacterium, assembly GCA_044371405.1. Taxonomy (GTDB): domain Bacteria; phylum Bacteroidota; class Bacteroidia; order NS11-12g; family UBA955; genus RGEC01. Next base: position 395 of record JBILTS010000097.1, on the reverse strand, counting down.
TGAACACTTTGTGGCCCGCAAGGCAATGAACATCGACAGTATCGGTAGTGAAATGGCCAAAACCTTATACACCAATGGGCTGGTTAAGGACATTTCCGATTTATACGACCTGAAAATTCAGGATTTGCTGCAACTGGAACGTATGGGTGAAAAATCCGCTCAAAACATTATTGCCGGCATTCAGCAAAGTAAGCAGGTTCCATTTGAGCGGGTGTTATTTGGCATGGGAATACGCCACATTGGAGAGACGGTTGCCAAAAAACTATCCCAAGCACTGGGCAGCATCGACAACCTGATGCATGCCGACAAGGAAACCCTGCTGGGAATAGATGAAATCGGGGAAGTAATTGCGGAAAGTATCGTGCAGTATTTCTCCATTCCTGAGCACCGCACAT
>JBILTS010000013.1:0-29288 GCA_044371405.1 Bacteroidia bacterium | reverse complement strand
TCTGCACTTTTGGGATCTACTACCTTAAAATTTGTTCCTGGAAATTCCAAAATATATGCGGAGGATGGCGATACTCTCTTGCCTATGTACACGCAAGACGTGATGAGTATGGTCAATGAGAAGATAGCCCCCATAGCAGCCGGAGCAGACTCTCTTTTGACCCATTTAAATTCGATTATAGCCAGGAGAAGTCTCACCGATGCGATTGATCAGCTCCCGGTTGTGTTGGCTTCACTTAATAAAACCATAGCAGAAATTCAAAGTACACTGGCTGCTGCCAAGCCTGGCCTAACCGCAACGCTGGATAATGTTGGACGGTTTTCTTCCAATCTGGATCAGTACAATAAAAGCATTGTGGGCAGTCTAAACAATATTAACAGAACCACCGCAAAGCTGGATAGCATAGAACTGCAAAAAATAGGCAGAAATTTACAGGCGACAGCAGAGGCCCTGGCCATTATCACCCAAAATATTCAAGATGGAAAAGGTTCGCTGGGTAAGTTGGCTAAAGACCCTACACTATACGACAATCTGTTAAAAACCACCCGCAGCCTGGAATCGCTGGCTTATGATATAAATCATTATCCTGAGAAGTTTTTACCACTGCCCTGGGGCAAATCACAACGAAACAAAGCCAAAAAAGCCAGCGATAAAAGACGTGGTAGCGCAGACACTGCCCGTTGAGGTACATTATTCGCCTTCAGGAGTGAACAGATGAATGGCTTTCCTGTTTTTTCGGGCTTCAAAGATCCAAATCATCCACATCATGTATAGCAGATTGTAGAAAAAATCTTCAACTGGTATCCCATATTGCATGCCTGGTAGGAATGAAGGAATTCGGATACCCAAATTTTCCGTGTTTTCATAAATCAGTATAGGAAGTCCGGTTAGTAAGCCATTCACCACCAGCATAGGCAGAATACTAACCAGCCAGGCAGCGTAAAGGTGAGTTATGTATGTGCCACGAGTTACCAGTAACTGATTTAAAACTGTAAATGCCAATAAACTGAATGTTACGGCGGTATACAGTTTATCATAATGCAACACTGCCATGCTTACGCTAAAAACCAGCAGCAATAGCGAGATGGTCCTGCCCAGATTTCTGTTTTCAATACGGGGGAGATAGTGTCGCAAGCAGGAGTAGATAAACAGACATGCGTAGGGGATGGCAATGAAAAAGAAAATTTCTTCCCAAGGTAAGTTGCCAATATAAAAACCGGTTACAAATTGGGGGTTGAAATGCCATACGCCGAGTGCCGTGAATAAAACATCCCAGATTAAGTATATTCCTGATGTAATGAGCATGGCAGAGATAAAGTATTTCCACTGCGTGTGAAAAGCCACCCGTTTATCAAATGACAAGGCCAATGGACCTGCAATAGTCAAAATGTCAATCCAAAAGTAGGTGCTGTTGCTCATATTATAAAAAAGGCATCCCAATGGTGGGATGCCTGCAAAGTTCGTTAATTAATGTTATGCATTCATGGCATTGAGACCAAATTCATTTCCATAAGATGCCAGCTGTTCGCGAAGGATTCGCCTGGCTACGAAAATCCGTGTTTTTACGGTTCCTATTGGAATGTTAAGTTCTTCAGCAATTTCATGATATTTATAACCCTCAGCATTCATGGTGAATGTTATTTTAAGTTCTAAGGGAAGATTGTCAATTGCCTCTTCTAGATCTTTGCGAATAAACTTAAGCTCTGCATCATTGTCTACACGGTGAGAAGGCAAATCTATAAAATAGGTGTTGTCTGTGCTGTCGAGAAATGTGTTTCTTTTGGCATCCCTGCGATAGTTATTGATGAAGTTATTTTTCATGATGGTATAAAGCCATCCGCGCAAGTTGGTTCCCTCTGCAAACTTATCTTTGTAACGCAAGGCCTTCAACAAGGTTTCCTGCACAAGATCTTTGGTGTCGTCCATATTATGGGTCAACGATAATGCATAGTTTCTCAACGGCTGCAATTCATGCACCATGAGTTTGTTGAAGTCTGAGGTTAGCTTTGTCATAGATTTGTTTAGCAAAGTTTAACAAAAAGAACCTTTTGTTCAAGTAATTTGTTCAATAAACTAAATTCAAAAGTTAAACAATATAAACTTCAATAATTTGTTTGTGTGCTTAAAAAGCCTTTAAAGCTAGTGCTGTATTGATTTTAGGTTGGGTGGGGTGTTTATTTTGTTTTAGGTAGTTGTGTAAAAGTTAAACAATACAAATGATTGAAAGATGACAAAACCATAAACAAAAAGGACGGCCTCTTGCCGTCCTTTTATATTAGATGTGAGGTGATAACCTACACTAGTACAATCACTTTGTTTTTCAGAACTTCCACAAGACCACCATTTACATCAAATTGTTGTTTGTTTCCGGCAGTCTTTATGCTTAATGTTCCTTTGCTTAGATTGGCAATCATGGGGGCGTGATTTTTTAAAATCTGAAAACTGCCGTTTGTGCCAGGCAAGGTAACAGCTTCTGCCTCACCGCTAAACAAAGTTTTATCCGGAGTTAAGATTTCAACAATCATTAGGCAGCAGCTTCTTCCAACATTTTCTTGCCTTTGGCAACGGCGTCTTCTATGGTTCCTACCAGGTTGAAGGCGGCTTCGGGATATTCATCTACTTCGCCATCCATTATCATATTGAACGCCTTGATGGTTTCTTTGATATCAACCAGGACTCCGGGAATACCGGTAAATTGCTCGGCTACATGGAACGGCTGTGAGAGGAAACGCTGAACGCGGCGTGCACGGTGCACCACCAGTTTATCGTCTTCACTCAGTTCATCCATACCCAGAATGGCAATAATATCCTGTAGTTCTTTGTAGCGCTGCAAAAGTGCCTTTACACGCTGTGCACAGTCATAGTGTTCTTTACCTACAACGTCTGCAGTCAGGATTCGGCTTGTAGAATCCAGTGGATCTACCGCAGGGTAAATTCCAAGTTCTGCAATTTTACGACTCAATACTGTGGTAGCATCAAGGTGGGCGAATGTGGTGGCAGGTGCTGGGTCAGTCAAGTCATCAGCAGGTACATAAACGGCCTGAACAGAAGTAATGGAACCACGTGTAGTTGAGGTGATGCGCTCCTGCATTACTCCCATTTCTGTGGCAAGTGTGGGCTGGTATCCAACAGCTGAGGGCATACGTCCGAGCAGTGCTGACACTTCAGATCCTGCTTGTGTGAAACGGAAAATGTTATCAATAAAGAAAAGGATGTCGCGACCTGCCCCCTGACCATCTCCATCGCGGAAGTATTCTGCAACAGATAGTCCGCTGAGAGCCACACGCGCGCGGGCTCCGGGAGGTTCATTCATTTGACCGAAAACCAGGGTAGCCTGACTTTCCTTCAATTCATTCATATCTACTTTACTCAGATCCCATCCGCCTTCTTCCATGCTTTTGCTAAACTCTTTGCCATATTTGATTACGCCGGATTCTATCATTTCGCGGAGCAAATCATTCCCTTCACGGGTACGTTCACCAACACCTGCAAAAACAGACATACCACTGTATGCTTTGGCAATATTGTTGATCAATTCCATGATCAATACGGTTTTTCCGACACCCGCACCACCAAACAATCCAATTTTACCGCCTTTTGCATAGGGCTCCAGCAAATCAATTACCTTGATTCCTGTGAACAAAGGTTCAGTTGAAGTGCTGAGGTTTTCAAAGGAAGGTGCCTTAGCGTGAATTGGGCGACCGTTGCTGCTATCGGTTGGTGTCATGCCATCAATGGCCTCACCTACCACATTTAGCAGTCTTCCGCGAATAGCATCGCCGGTAGGCATGGTGATGGCATTGGCCGTATCTACGGCATCCATTCCACGACGCAGACCATCCGTACTATCCATAGCAATGGTTCTAACGATGTTTTCACCTAAGTGTTGCTGAACTTCAAGCACAACTTTCTGCCCATTGTCGCGGGTAACGTGGAGTGCATTATAAATGTTGGGGAGTGTGGAGCCGGCTTCGTTGAAACTAACGTCAACAACAGCTCCGATGATTTGAGAAATTTTACCTGTATTTGCCATGAGGTTTTTCGAGCCGCAAAGATAAGAAATCATTGTGGCCTTCGCAGCATTGAAATTGAATTTTATTTGTTGTGCCTTTAAAGCTGATTATTTATGATGGACAATCCTTCAATATCTGTGAATTTAAGCAGAATATTCCTATTTTCGCCCATTCAAAATGGATCGCAATACGATAATTGGTTTCTCCCTCATTTTTCTTATTCTGGTTGGTTATTACTGGTGGGCCGCCCCATCACAGGCCGAATTGGACGCTCAACGTAAGTCGGCCGACAGTATGGCAAGAATTGAAGCGGCCTCAGATACCGGAAAGACCGCCAAATCAAACACGGATACACTCAAACAGAATCCTCAATCAGCATTAAACAATCCCGAATTTACCGGTGGCTTTATTAATTGCACAGAGCAAAAGCCGCATGAAATTACCCTGGTTAATGGTTCCTTTTCGGTTACCTTCAGCAGTATGGGTGGCCGTCCAACAATGGTTAAAATTAATCGTTTCAAGCGTGCAGATTCCAGCGATCTCGTACTTATTGATCCTGATCACTCAGCTTTCTATTATGAGCTGATGACAAAGGATGATTTATTGCGCACCGACAAATTAAATTGGAAGGTTGTGGCATCTTCGCCGGATAATATTGTTTATAGACTTGAAAACAAAAATGGTGGGTACATTGAGCAGCAGTATAAACTTTCCAATCAGGATTTTCTGCTTAATTACACCGTGAAAGTATCAGGGCTTGAAAATGAACTGCAACGCAACAATGATTTAAAATTTGTATGGCGCACTGTACTGCACAAGCAGGAAAAGGGCATGCAGTTTGAAAATCAGCATAGTGCCATTACATACAGAGTGCCTGGTGAACACCCTGAATCACTCTCATCAAGCAGCCCTGAACGTTTGGAGAAAATCCCTGGTAATCTTCAGTGGGTAGCATTTAAACAACAGTACTTTAATGCCACCTTAATTAATAAAGAGGGTTTTGCACAAGGTGCTAATTTAGAATGGAAGGAAACCCGCGAACCCGGATATATTAAGGATATGCAGGCTGAACTATTTCTTCCCTACAGCCGGGAAAAGGATAGATCGTGGAACTTGAATTTTTATTTTGGCCCCAATAGCTACAAAACGTTGGAATCTGTTGATCCCGGATTCAAGGATCATGAACTGCATCGTATGATACCGCTGGGTTGGGGTGTTTTTGGGTGGGTAAACCGTTGGATGGTATTGCCTATATTTAATTTCCTGGATGGCAAAATAGGCAGCATGGGTATTTTAATACTGCTGTTGACCCTCATAATCAAATTTATATTACTTCCACTGGTTTATAAAAGCTACATATCAACTGCTAAAATGCGCATTCTCAAGCCCGAGATTGATGAAATCAAAGAAAAATACGGCAACGACATGCAAAAAATACAGATGGAGAACCTGGCACTTTACAAAAAGGCTGGTGTAAACCCCATGAGCGGTTGTGTTCCTATGCTGCTTCAAATGCCGATACTGTTTGCATTGTTTCAGTTTTTCCCTGTTTTATTTGAGCTACGGCAGAAATCTTTCCTCTGGAGTCCTGATCTGAGCGCCTATGACAGCATCTTGGATTTTGGATTCCATATACCCGGATATGGTGATCATATTAGTTTGTTTACCTTATTGATGACCATTTCCACGTTGATTTACACGCACCTTAACAACCAGATTTCTGGTGTTACCGGTCAAATGAAGTGGATTGGATACATCATGCCCATCATTTTCTTAGGCGTACTGAATGATTACCCCAGCGGTCTTACCTGGTATTATTTTGTAAGTAATATGGTAACGTTTGGACAGCAGTTTGCCATACGCAAATTGGTGGATGACCGGAAATTGCATCAGCAAATTGCCGATGCACGCAAAAAGCCAATTAAGAAAAGCAACTTCTCGCGCAGACTGGAAGAAGTAATGAAGGCCCAGCAGCAAAAGACCCAGGCCAAACCCCGGAAACCCGGTGGCAAGAAGTAATTACAAAAGCACCGCGTTTTTATAGATTTTTCCCGGTAAACTGCTTACCAGTTGTTTCATTTCCATCTCTAGCAGCAGTAATGTCACCCTACTCATTGGCAGACCTGTAGATAACAACAATTCATCAAAGTGGCGTGCTTTGCCTTTCAGACAGTCCATTATCAACTTTTCTTCCGGCGTTAGATCAAATAGCAATCTGGTTTGCAGTTGGGTGTTTTTTGGCATACCAATATCCCAATTCATTCCCCGTGCAACATCATTGGCATTTTCGCACAATCCGGCTTTTAAATTTTTTATTAGAAAATTACAACCTTCACTCATTTTATCGCCAGGTTTACCTGGTACCGCAAATACATCCCGATCGTAGCTGTGGGCAATTTGCGCAGTGATCATGCTACCACCCCGAATCATGCTTTCAATTACCACAACGGCGTCGCACATGCCTGCAACAATCCGATTACGCCTGGGGAACAAATCTGGATGTAGTGTGGTGCCGCTAAAAAGTTCGCTAACCAAGGCGCCTCCGCATTCCAGCATTTTATCCGCTACAGAATTGTGCCTTAACGGATACACCATGTCTAGTCCATGTGCTACTACTGCAACCGTTGGGATTTGTTGTTCAACGGCAGTCTTGTGTGCCACAATATCAATTCCAAATGCCAGACCGCTGATAATATGACATGCATGAAGTTTAAGTCCGGTGACGATGTCTCTGGCAGACTGTGCACCATCGGCTGTGTTTTTTCGGGTGCCAACAATCCCGCATGTCCTGAGCGGGTTTAATTCGGTTTGGCCTTTTACAAACAGTACCAGCGGACTATCCAGCACCTGTTTTAGCCGAATCGGATATTCATTTGATGTGTAGGGCAAAACCCTGATTCTGTTTTTATCGGCAAAGTTGAGTTCGTTTTCAGCTGCATTCGCGCCCAGATCATGCCTGATGGCAGCGGCCCCGGTACTTCCAATCCCCGGGATTTTTTCGAGCACACGCTTCTTTTCCTTAAAAACGGCCTCTGCGGAACCACAATGGCTGATGAGTGTTTTTCCAGAAATGGGCCCAATACCCGGAATTTGAGATAAAGACAATAAGTAAAATAATTCCAAAATGATAAAAATATTAACAAACCTATATTCCCAAATATAGGCGATTTTTATCGGTTTTCCAAATTATTTGGAAAAATCAGTTTTGGTATTAATCGTTTAGTTTCAACACAGCCATAAAGGCGCTTTGCGGAATTTCCACATTGCCCACTTGACGCATGCGTTTTTTACCGGCCTTTTGTTTCTCGAGCAGCTTACGCTTACGACTGATATCTCCGCCATAACACTTGGCAGTTACATCTTTTCTGATGGCAGAAATGTTCTCACGTGATATAATCTTGGCACCAATGGCGGCCTGAATCGCAATTTCAAACTGCTGCTTGGGAATCAGGTCTTTAAGTTTTTTGCAGATTTTCTTACCCAGATCATGTGCGTTATCACGGTGGATAATGGCACTTAGTGCATCTACCTGCTTGCCGTTCAGCAGGATATCCATTTTTACCAGCTTACTTTCCCTGTAACCCAATGGCTGATAATCAAAGCTGGCATACCCACGGCTGATGGTTTTCAGTCGGTCATAAAAATCAAATACAATTTCCGCAAGGGGCATTTCGAAGGTCATTTCTACCCGCTCAGAGGTAAGGTACACCTGATTTTTCAAAATGCCGCGCTTATCCAGACAAAGACTCATCACCGATCCCACATACTCAGATTTGGTAATGACGGAAGCAGTGATGTAGGGCTCTTCCACATAATCAATCTTCTCGGGCGGTGGAAGATCACTGGGATTGTTTACGAGTATTTCTTCCCCTTTGGTATCATAGGCATTATAGCTTACGTTTGGGACTGTGGTTATCACCGTCATGCCAAACTCGCGTTCCAGGCGTTCCTGAATAATTTCCAAGTGCAGCATACCAAGGAAACCGCAGCGGAAACCAAATCCCAGTGCAGCAGAACTCTCGGGCTCAAATACGATTGAGGCATCATTAAGCTGTAGTTTTGACATGCTTTCCCGCAGTTCTTCGTAGTCTTCGGTGTCTACCGGATAAATACCGGCAAAAACCATGGGTTTCACATCTTCAAAACCTTTAATGGCCTCAGATGCAGGCTTTTCAAAATCAGTGATGGTATCGCCCACCTTCACTTCCTTGGCATCTTTGATGCCCGATATGATATAACCTACATCGCCTGCAGAAATCTGTTTTTTGGGTGAAAGGTCCAGTTTGAGCACCCCAATTTCATCGGCGTGGTAATCCAGACCTGTGTTCATGAATTTTACATGCTGCCCACTTTTAATGCTACCGTCGAACACCCTGTAATAGGCAATAATTCCCCGGAAAGAATTGAATACAGAATCGAAAATGAGTGCCTTCAATGGGGCATCAGGATTGCCTTTGGGTGCAGGAACACGTTCGATAATGGCACGAAGCACATCGTAAACGCCTTGCCCGGTTTTGCCGCTGGCGGGAATGATTTCTTCACGCTTGCAGCCCAGCAATTCCACAATCTCGTCCTTTACTTCTTCGGGCATAGCGCCGGGAAGATCAATTTTATTAAGTACGGGAATGATTTCCAGGCCGTGTTCCAATGCCATAAACAGATTGCTGATGGTCTGGGCTTCAATGCCCTGACTGGCATCCACAATGAGCAAGGCGCCTTCGCAGGCTGCAATGCTTCTGCTTACCTCATAACTAAAATCTACGTGACCGGGTGTGTCAATCAGGTTCAAAACGTAATCCTGGCCATCCAAACTGTAATTCATCTGAATGGCGTGGCTTTTTATGGTAATACCGCGCTCGCGTTCCAGGTCCATATCGTCTAGGGTTTGGGCCTGCAGCTGGCGTTTATCCAGGGTACCGGTATATTCCAGCAAACGATCTGCCAGCGTGCTTTTTCCGTGGTCAATATGGGCGATAATGCAGAAGTTGCGGATATTTTTCATAAAAGGCACTGCAAATATACGCCACAGATGCCCCTGATTGGCGGGTATTTAGGCATTTTCAATACGTTGAACAATTTGGGCCACCGCAGGGCAAATATGCAGGTTTTTTTCTGCCAGTGTCAGCAGGGTGTGCATTTTTCGCATGTTTGTGTGAGGGTATTCCCTGCAGGCTTTCGGGCGGTGCTCGTATACACTGCAGTAATTATCACTGCCCAGAAACGGGCATGGGGTTTGCCTGAACGCAAAAATACCATCTGTGTCAAGAAATAGATATTGCCCAATAAATTCGCCCGGTTTTAGCTTTAAATATTTAGACAGCCGCTCAATATCTTTTTCAAATAGCATGGGCGATGCAGTTTTACAGCAATTGGCGCAAGTGAGACAATCTGTTTTAGCGAAAACTTCTTCGTGTGCCACTTCAAATTTTCTATCCAGATTTCCGGGCGGCCTTTTCTTCAGTTTGCGTAGTTTCTCTGAAATTTCCGCAAGTTCTTTAGCGGTGGGCTTATCAACTTTCATCGCAACGGTTATTTACGTGTAGCAGAGGCCGAGGTCAGGGTATATAAAAACGCAAGCAGGTCTGCTTTTTCCTGTTTGGTTAGGTTTAATCTGCTATTCAGCAACGTGTCGCGATTAATGGCATCCGGAACCACAGCAGCAGGGTCGTTGTAGTAATCAATAACTTCTTCGAGAGTTTTAAACATACCATTGTGCATGTAGGGTGCAGTCAGGGAAACGTTACGCAAGCCGGGAACCCTGAATTTGCCCAGATCATCCTGATTTTTTGTTACGTTATATCTGCCGCTGTCATTGAGGTTTTTACCATTGAATAACCCAATATTTTTAAATTCGTCAGCGGTAAAATCGGGGGTAAAATGACATTCAAAACATTTGCCCTTTTCGATAAATATTTCACGGCCTCTCATGGCATTGGTGCTGATGGCTGCAGAATCTCCATCCATAAAACGATCAATGGCAGCATTGCCTGTTTCCAGGGTTCGCTCAAATGCTGCTATGGCGCGGGCTGCAAGGTAGGCATCCGGAAGTTGACCATATTGCTGTTTGAACCATTTTACGTAAAATTTATCTGCCCTCAATCTGCGGTTAAGTTCTTTTAACGTCATTCCCATTTCAAGCGGATGCTGAATGGGATGCAATACCTGTTCCTCTAGGCTGGGAGAGCGGCCATCCCAGAAAAAGTATGGTCTTCCTGCAAGATTAGTAAGTGGGGGAGCATTACGGGTTGTACTATTTCCTTCAAAGCCCTTCGATAAGGCAGTGGTATCAGAGAAAGCATGGTTTGGAATATGGCAGTCCGCACAGCTAATGGTATTATTTCGAGAAAATCGCTTGTCAAAAAATAGCTTTCTCCCTATTGCTGCCTCTGTAAGGTCTTCGATGCCAGGTGGGGTTGTAAAAGCCATCCACAGTGTAATTCCGATAAATAATGGCCATATTTTTACGAGCACCCTCATGAAACAGCATCGTATTTTCGTAAGATTTTTAACAACACTTCCATGTCTTTTGGATAGGGTGCTTCTATACCCAGAATTTCATCATTCATTTTACGGAAAGCAATCATGGTGGCGTGCAGGGCAAACCTTTTCATAAGCGGGCTGTCTTCCCCTTTGTGCTTTCGTTTCAGTTGTGACAGTAAATACATTTTGCCACCGTAAAGTTCATCGCCGAGTATGTGGGTATTTTGAGATTCTAGATGAACACGGATTTGGTGCATTCTTCCGGTAACGGGCTGGCATTCCATTAAGGTGAAGTGCCTAAAAATCTCCAGGGTTTTAAAAAACGTTGCAGATGGTTTGCCAGAACGGTCAATTCTCACCCTGCCGGGAGTTTCGGTTTGTATAGGCAAATCAACCAAATGATCGTCAAACTGAATTTGTCCTTCCACTACGGCGTGGTATATTTTTTCAACTTTACGATCTTCAAACTGAATGCTCATGTGGCGGTATGCTTCTGCATGCAAGGCAATGACAACTGCACCGCTGGTTTCACGGTCTAAACGGTGACAAAGTGTAGCGTCAGGATGAAATTCCCTGGCCATCTCAAGCAGTGAGATGTGGGTGAATTTGCCGCGTTCATGAAGGGATGGAACAAACGACGGTTTGTTTACCACGATAAAATCCTCATCGCGGTACAATATCCATGATGCAAATTCTTTGGCGTGTTGTTTCATTCGTTGCGCATGCTCAACCGAATTCGGGTGAGTACATTTTTTGTTTGAATAGGGAAATCCCCATCCATCATCCAATTGTAATAGCCGGGCTCATCACGAAGTACGTCTTTCACAATCTTATTTCTGTGTTTACCAAAGTTAAATACAACATCACCCCGATCATTATATATGAATCTTCCAGCTAAGTCTGCCAGATTATTTTGGCCGCTCATTTTGTGCAATTCCTCTATATCGCCCGGAAGGTCATCATATCGCTCAATTTGTGCTTTTAAAATCGCCCAGGTGGCCAGGGTGTCTGCCTCAGCACTGTGTGCATTCTCCAATTCACGGTTACAGTAAAACCTATAGGCAGCGGTAAGGTTTCTGGGTTCTTTAACATGAAAAATTCTTTGAGCATCTATGAATTTGCGTTTTTCAACTTCAAAATCAATGCCGGCACGGTAAAATTCCTCTACCAGCATAGGGAAATCAAATTTATTGCTGTTAAATCCGCCAAAATCGCATTCGTTCAAAAATTGGTTAAGTTCTGCTGCCAGCAGTTTGAAGGAAGGTTTATCCGCTACATCCTCATCTGAAATACCATGTACAGCGGTAGCTTGGGGAGGAATTGGCATTCCTGGATTGATTCGATAGGTGCGTAGTTCTTCATGACCTTCGGGAAATACTTTAATCATGCATATTTCCACAATCCTGTCCGTAGCAGTATTGACACCGGTGGTTTCAAGATCAAAGATAACGAGTGGTCGTTTGAGTTTAAGTTTCATTAGGAATAATATGGGTGTGGTATTAACCTTCCTTGTCTAGTTTTTTAAATAAGTCAGGTCTAAGTTTTTGTGTTCTTTCCATTGATTGGTCAAGTTGCCATGCTTCGATTTTTTTATGATCACCACTCATTAAAACCGCTGGTACGCGGTTATTTTTAAAAACTTCCGGACGTGTATATAATGGCGGTGCAAGTAGACCATCCTGAAAACTGTCAGACAGTGCGCTTTCTTCGTTGCCAAGCACACCGGGCAGCAGTCGCACTACAGCGTCGGTTATTGCCGCTGCAGCAATTTCTCCGCCACTCAGTACAAAATCACCCAGCGAAATTTCTCGGGTAACGTACATATCTCTAATTCTTTGGTCAATTCCCTTGTAATGACCGCAAATGATGATGATATTCTGTGTTAAGGATAAGGTGTTGGCTATAGATTGTTGAAATGGCTCACCATCCGGGCTGGTGTATATAATCTCATCATATCTTCTTCCTGCCTGTAGTTTTTCAATAACTGCGGCTAAGGGTTCCGCCATGAGCACCATGCCCGCTCCACCACCAAAAGGATAGTCATCAATTTGCCGGTATTTGCCCAGGCCGTAATCGTGCAGGTTGTGAATATGGATTTCTGCCAGATTTTTATCAGTTGCTCTTTTGGGAATACTTTGCCTGAGTGGGCTTTCGAGCAGTGCGGGTACAGCCGATATGATATCAATGCGGAGCAAATCTTTTTCAAATTTCGGTAAGTCCGTCCGGAAGTTGCATGCTTATGCACCGATTATCTTCATCAATTTCTTTAATCCATGCTTCAACCAGCGGTATCAGAAATGTTTTATCCATGCTTAAAACTTCGAGCATAGGCCCCTGGGGATAGATTTCAATTTTTGTAATGAGTGCGGTAAAATCAGTTTCAGTATCACGAATAGAAAAGCCGGTAAGATGATCAAAACCGGGTGCCTTACTCTTTTTTACCTTGGTTTTTTCAAGGAGAACCGAGGCCCCAATAATTTCTTTTGCGGCTTGTTCTGAATCAATGTCGGATAGTTTCACGACCAGACCACCGGCACTGCAATTTTCAATGAGAAAGGGAACTCCCTTGCCATCAAATTCGATGAAAAGGAAATTCCCTTTTTTAATGTTATTGATTAATGAGGCGTCGTCCGGAGCAATGCTGACTTCTCCTTTAAATCCGTGTTTAGCGGAAATCCGACCGATGCGGGTCAGGGGAGGAATCATAGGCGATTACTCAGCGTTTTCACCTTCAGCCGGTTCTGATTCTTCAGAAGCAGTTTCTTCAGCCGTAGGTTCTTCGGTAGCGGGCTCTTCAGCAACAGTTTCCTCAACGGCTGTTTCTTCGGAAGCTGCCTCTTCGGCTGGTGCCTCTTCAGTAGCAGTTTCTTCGGTAACAATGGTTTCTGTTACTTCAGCACTTGCCTCCGTTTCGATTGCTTCTGCTTCATCGGCTATCTCTTCAGTGGCGGCGCTTTGCTTGGCAAGAACGCGGGCAGCGATAGCTTCACGCTTTTGTGCTTCGGCTTTCATTGCATCCGATTTGCGGCTATTGCTGGCTTTTTCGAGGCTGCTGCGCTTTTCTGCGATTTTAGCATCTTTCGAAGTCATCCATTCAGCAAATTTTGCATCGGCCTGCTCCTGGGTGATGGCACCTTTGCGCACACCTACCTGCAAGTGATGTTTGTAGAGAACGCCTTTATAACTCAGAATGGCACGAGCCGTATCTGAGGGTTGAGCGCCATGAGCCATCCATTGAACGGCCTTTTCTAAGTTAATGTCGATGGTTGCAGGATTGGTGATAGGGTTGTAAGTACCGATTTTCTCGATAAAACGGCCATCCCTAGGAGCACGCGAATCCGCCACCACAATGTGGAAGAAAGCACGTTTCTTCCGGCCATGTCTTTGCAATCTGATTTTAGTTGCCATTTTCTTCTTTTTTAAATTATGCCCGGGTCTCCTAAATCCGGGGGTGCAAAATAAATACAAAATTTCATTAAAAACAAGTAGTTTTCTTTAAATTTGACCTCTTTATAGCGGCTTCAAAAAACATGTAAAGAGAACATTGATTTTGGCTACTATAAGCAACTTAGCATTCTCTATGAATATAATTTTTAAATCATTAAGTATAGCAATACTTTCCTCGATCGCTGCTGCTTCATGTATGAAAGATCCCTTTGAGAAAATTAAAAATCTCAATGGAGTGCGCTGGAAGGGAGATTATGCAGCAGCTTTGATCAATGCTGAATTAAATCTTGAAGATGCAGTTGCATTGGTGGATAATACCTGGATTAACGCCTTTGGTGATAAAACCTTGTCGGTAAATTACGATCAAAAGCACTATTCAAAAAGGGGGAATGAATTACTATCCATAATGGATAGAAATTTTACGGGTAATGTGATACCAACACCTGGTGAACTTAATTCTCTCAATACTGTAGGATTTGTTTCGATTGTCAGAAGTTTTGTTTTTGATATGACACCCGGTTCGGGCAACCAATTTGATTCTATGTTATTGAAGGATGGTTTATTTATTGCAGGAATAGCTGCAATATCAGGCCATCAGGGAAAGGTTAATGTTGAATTTACTGATTTAATTTCGCAAAATAAACTGGTGATTTTGACAGAAAACTGGACCAGTGGGGGAGGCATCAGCAGAAGTCCATTTCACAAGGTCTCCGGTATAGAATCGCTCGATTTAACCAAGGGCAACCTTGGATATAACCAAATTCGCGTTAAAGTGACCTGGGAAATTACCAAATCAGGCACAGTCGGTAACAATGAACAATTACAATTGAATTTGGTGACCCAAGGCCTCAATTTCAGGAGAATTCATGGTTTTATGGGGCAGTCGGTATTGCTTGATGTTAGAGACTCTCTGGATCTTACGTTGTTTTCCAATGATGCACTTAAAGGGAATATCGTATTTGAAGATGCCCGAATCAAATTGCATTTTAATAATGGAAATGGTTTGGCTTCCCGTTATCAGATTCAGCAGCTTTCACTGATTTCGGGAAATGGAACACCGGTGGCAGTCACAGCTTATAATACTACAGGCATTATTCCTGCTGCACCGCTTGGTGTAGCAGAAACCCGGATTACAGATTCGGTATACATAACCCAGGCATCCGGCAGCAATGTTGCGGCGGTCATGAAAACCGAACCGGATTATCTGGCATACGATGTGAAAATAGCGCCTGAATTGGGACGCGGACACTTGTGGGACAGTAGCAATATTGTGCTGACAGTTTCGGTGGAACTGCCATTGTATCTTTATTCCAAGGACCTAGTGCTGGAGGATACCTCAGACCTTAATCTGGGTATTGGCGATGAAGGAAAGTATGTTGAGATGATAAAGTTTAAAGTAGATGCAGAAAATAGCATTCCGCTTGGGGCGGGTATTCAGTGTTTTTTTATGGATGCCACAAACCAAGTGCTGGATTCATTATTTCAACCATTTAGGTATTTTTTAAAACAAGCGGAGGTAGATGCAAGCGGGAACGTTCTGGCTCCATCCAAAGAACAGTGGGAGTTGGTTGTTGAGAAACCCAGAATAACCAATATACTCAAGGCCACCAGGTTGCGGACTCGAGCTTGGATTCCAACATCTTCATTTAATGGTAATCCGGTCCCCGTTCGAATTACCACAATGCAGAAACTTAAATTGAAAATGGGTGCGGAAGTTAAATTATCAGCCGATGCAAAAATATAAACATACATTTTTGACCTGCATCTTGTTGATGATGGTGTCGGGGGCCACGGCCCAGCAAAGTTTCAGTGTCTATCACATGGAAAGTCTGCCACAACGCACAGCCCTCAACCCTGCGCTACTTCCAGATTGTAAGTGGTTTATTGGGTTGCCTGGCTTCAATAGCATGGGTGTTCAGGCAGCCAATACGGGTTTCAGTCTAAATGAAATAACACGTGCTATTGAGATAAGTAACGGAGATACCTTGTTAAACCTGAATAAGGTGTTGAATGTGCTGTCAAAAAAGAATTACATGAGCATCAAGGCAGATCAAACCTGGCTGAATTTTGGTTTCAGGTTAAATAAACACTTCATTTCTGCCAATGTAACAGACAAAGCAGGTTTCAAACTGGGTTACCCGAAAGATTTGTTCCGCTTTATCATTGATGGTAACGGCGGTGCCAATCTGGGGCAGACTTTTGATTTTAGATTTAGTGCAGATGCCTATCATTACAGAGAGTACGGTTTGAATTATGCCTATCAAATTACAGACAGATTAACTTTGGGAACAAGAATCAAATACCTTCAGGGCATAAGTAGGGTAGAACTTGCGGATGCTTCCGTGAAACTATACACCCGTCCGTCGGATTACGCCTTGGAAGTTAGCAGTAATGTGGAATTGAATGTTGCCAGTTCTCTTGGCGAATTAATTACCCGTGACAGTTCATCGCCTAAACTAAATGTAAACGGACTTTACCGGGGAATAAAAAATACGGGTTGGGGCATTGATTTTGGTGCTGAGTATGCATTATCCAACAAGCTTAAGTTATCTGCAAGCATAATCGATCTCGGATACATTAATTGGAAACAGAATGCATCCAGCATGCGATCTTCTAATCCCGGTGCCAAATATTTGTATGACGGATTTCCGATATCATCGCTGGATTCTTCGGTGGATGCCAATGCATTTTTGGAAAGACTGGCAGATTCGATAACAGGATTATTTGCATTGGATACTGTTAGACGGTCATTTCGCAGTGCCCTTAGCACAGAATTTTTATTGGGTGCTTCCTATGAAATCGCCAACAACTTAAATGTAAATGCCTTGTTTTACGGAGATGTTTATAACCGCAGACTGTATGGTGGACTAACACTGGGTTTATACTGGAGACCGCTGAAGGTATTTAGCATTAATATTAACAACACATTTTATGGTAATGCGTGGCTGAATCCGGGAGTTAGCATGTCGTTTAATGCGGGACCAGCACAGTTTTACTTTGCTTCAGAGAATTTTCTCGCACCCATTAGTCCGGGTATAGCGCGAGGGGCGGCCTTAAGGATGGGAATTAATGTTGCCATTGGCCGCGTAAAATAGCAGCATTCCGTTTTTGATTTCATGAATGTACGGCAGGTTAGGATCAAAATCAATGGTTTGGTGCCATAAACCGGTTATATGATTCGCATTTTAGCAAATTTCAATACCAGTTTTTTCTCACCCAGTCCTTCAAACTGAACAGTTGCCTTGCGGTTATCTGCCTCTCCTTCAATGGCACTCACAACACCATTACCGAATCGCTGGTGCTGAATTTTGTCCCCAACCTGTAACTGGCTAATATCCCCTGCTTCAAAATTAGGATCGGGCTCGGGCAAGCTGGTATTTTTGGGCGTATTAATACCCAGCAATGTAGATACAGGGGTTTTATTACTTCCCTGTCGATTTTCCCTTTTCTCAAAAAGTGCATTCAGCGGATTTTCTTTTTTTAAACCCGCCAGGTTCATGTCTAAATACTGATTATCAATTTCATCGATAAACCGGCTGGGTTCGCAGGGCATGAGACTGCCATAGCCAACACGACTGGTGGCATAACACAAGGTAAGGGCATTTTCTGCACGGGTGATGGCCACGTAAAACAGACGACGCTCTTCCTCCAGTTCAGCCCTTGAATTTAAAGCCATCTGAGACGGGAATAGATTTTCTTCCAGACCGCCGATAAAAACATGCGGAAATTCCAGCCCTTTACTGCTGTGTATGGTCATCAAACTCACACAATCCCTGTCCGGGTCTTTATCTTTTTGATCATCTGTATACAAGGCAACTTCTTCCAGAAAATTGGAAAGCGTCTTTTCTTTTTCGCTTTCATCGTCTTCTGTAAACTCCTGAATGCCATTCAGCAATTCAGTCACGTTTTCATACCGGCTTATTCCTTCCACAGTTTTGTCATCGTACAAGGTTTTTAACAGGGTAGTCTGTTTGGCCACATGCGTAGCGAGTTCAAATGCGTTCTGCGTTTCAGCCATGGCCATGAAGCTTTTCATCATCATGGCAAAATTTTCCACCCTGGTGGATCCGGTTCCCAAATCGGGGTAATTGCGGGCGTTGGCAACAATGTCCCAAATTCCGGTTTTGTGTTCAGAAGCCAGGAAAAATAGCCGGTTTACGGTGGTGTCTCCAATTCCCCGTGCAGGATAATTAATGATCCTTTTCAGTGCCTCTTCATCGTTGGGGTTAACTGTTAATCGCAGATAGGAAAGGAGATCTTTGATTTCTTTTCTCTGATAGAAACTGGTTCCTCCGTAAATCCGGTAATCAATGCTTTGTCTTCTGAGTGCTTCTTCAAAACTGCGGCTTTGGCTGTTGGTGCGGTATAGAATGGCAAATGCCTTGTTGGGGAGGTGTTTTTGGTTTTTCTGTTCAATGATTTGCTGCGCAACATAGCGGGCTTCATCGCTGTCGGTAGCTGATCTTACCACTTTGATTTTGTCACCGGTTTCATTGGCTGTCCAAACCTCTTTTTCCAGCTGTTTTCGGTTGTTTTTGATTACGCTGGAGGCCGCATTTACAATGTTTCGGGTGCTTCGGTAGTTTTGCTCCAGTTTTACGGTAAAAACATCCGGGTAGTCGCGATTGAAGTTCAGTATGTTTTGGATGTTGGCCCCCCGAAATGCATAAATACTTTGGGCATCGTCTCCCACCACGCAGATATTCTGGTGAACCGCGGCAATACGCTTTGTAATCATGTATTGCACAGTGTTGGTATCCTGATATTCATCTACCATCACATATTTAAACCGGTGTTGCCATTTGTGGCATACATCTGGGTGATTCTCCAGCAGCAGGTAGGTGTTGATGAGTATGTCATCAAAATCCATGGCGCCTGCCCTGAAACAGCGCTCAGTGTAAGCTTTGAAGATTTCGGCAAATTTGGGGCGGTTGGCATTCTTGTCCTGCTGATTGAGTTCCTCATTCTGGTAATAGGCAGCAGCGGTAATCAGGTTGTTTTTGGCCATGCTGATGCGGCCCAGCACCATTCCCGGTTTGTATGTCTTGTCATCAAGGTTCATTTCTTTCAAAATGGTTTTGATGAGACTTTTACTATCATCGGTATCGTAGATGGTGAAGTTTGAAGGATAACCCAGTCGCTCTGCTTCCTGTCTTAGGATTCTGGCAAATACGCTGTGGAATGTGCCCATCCATAAACTTCGGGCTGCAGCCCCCACCAGATTTTCTATCCGATTTCGCATTTCGCGGGCCGCTTTGTTGGTAAAGGTTAGGGACAATATGCTGAATGGATCAACACCTTTTTGCAGCAGGTGGGCAATACGGAATGTAAGCACCCTGGTTTTCCCAGAACCGGCGCCTGCAATGATCATGACCGGCCCATCAGTGTGTGTAACGGCCTGTCGCTGAGGATCGTTCAGTTTTTCCAGGTATGGTGGAATGTCATCAGGTTCGTTTTGGTCGGGCCAGCGCATACAGACCTACAAATTTAATGCGGTATATCAGCCGCCGAAAAAACACTTTTGCACAGTTCATACCCAAAAAAATATTGATTTTTCATTTTTATTTTATTAAATTTGTTTTAACAAATATGGAGAGGCGTGCTTTTCTTCATTCGCTTTGTGCGCTTCCGTTGGGTGCTATGGTAACAGATTTACATATTTTTCATCAGTGGATGGATGATCTGCCAGCAACAGAGCGACAGCCGGTTTTGTTTATTGGTCACGGAAGCCCGATGAATGCCATCGAAACAAATCCCTACACCGCGGCCTTGCAGCGAATGGGGGAAAATATCCTAAGCATTAACAGACCCAAAGCCGTGCTGGTGGTTTCGGCACATTGGCTCACGCGCGGCACCTTTGTTCAGGCCGCTACCAAGCCGGAAATCATCTATGATTTCGGTGGCTTTCCTGAAGAACTTTACAAGGTTCAATATCCAGCAACCGGAGCGGCAGATATTGCCAAAGAAACGGCAGCCATGCTCGGTAATGCGGAGGTTACACTGGACTGGGGGTTGGATCATGGGGCATGGGCTGTTCTCAAGCACTTATTTCCAAAAGCCGATTTACCATGTTTTCAATTAAGCATAGACTGGGGAAAACCCATGCAATATCATTTTGAACTGGCAGGTATGCTGTCAAAACTTCGAGATTGTGGAGTGTTGGTCATTGGTAGTGGTAATATTGTTCACAATCTGGGCGCCAGTATTCCCATGCTGGGTCGCGGGGATAAATCTGCATTTGACTGGGCCGTTGAATTTGATGGCTGGGTAGGAGGTGCACTGCAGAATGGCGACTACCGAAAACTCATTAACTATGAAAGCGCGGGCAGGTCAGGAACTTTGTCTGTTCCCTCCCCGGATCACTACATTCCTATGCTCTATAGTCTTGGGCTTGCCGGCAAGGCCGAGTCCGTTCATTCATTTTACGAAAGCGTGGAGTACGGCGGTATCAGTATGCGGAGTTTTATTATTCAGTGACCGAATAATTTGGAAATCTGATTAAAAATTCGTAATTTGTGATTGTTTATGAGAAAAATCATACTTGCCTTTCTCTTTGCCTCCGGCTGCATCATTACCCTTAGCCGTTGCAAAAAATCTGCAGATTCTGAATTTGATCATTCGGTCATGCGTCCCTGGTTCGACAAGAACTGCAAGTCATGCCATGGAACCGGCGGATCCAATCGTGGCGCGTGGTCGTACGATGCAAATAATTATGAATCTTCGATAAAAAAGCACATCAGTCATATTTATCAGGAGGTCTACATAAACAAATCTATGCCACCATCGGGGTTGTCGCAGGCAGAACGAGATCAGTTCAAAGCCTGGTATGATGCGGGTTATCCGGCCAAATAGACCTGCCGTTGGGAAGAGCTAATTGTAATCGTTTATCTTTGCATTATGCAAATTCACCTGGGCGCTGATTTATTCTGGGTTTTTCTGGTAATAATCGCCTTGGGTGCTGTGGTTGTGAGTTTGCTCTGGCGCAGGCGTGAGCGCAGGATTTTGCGTTCTCTTTCAAAACTAATTGCTACCGAAAAAGAAGACCACAATCAGCGAGATTTTGCCCAGGTAAAAGATGTGGAAGAAGCACTTAAAAAATTATTTGTGGCGAGAAAAGATGAGATGGATCACCTAAAAATACTGGAGGGATACAGGCGAGATTATATTGGAAATGTTGCACATGAATTGAAAACCCCTATTTTTAGTATACAGGGCTACCTGGATAGTGTAATTGAAGACGATGAAATAGATGCTGAAACATTAAAGTTGTTTTTGGAAAAGGCATCTAAAAACACCCGAAGACTGGTTCAAATTGTAAGTGATCTGGATACCATAACCAAATATGAAAGTGGTTTTTTAAGTCTTGAATTCGAGGATTTTGATGTTAAAGAGCTGGCAGACGAGGTGATTGAAAGTCTTGAGATTCAGGCAAAAGAAAGAAAAATAACCCTCTATGAATATTCAGGATCCGGAAGTTTCTTGGTTTATGCAGACAAATTTCGGATCAGGCAAGTGCTGACTAACCTGGTGCTCAATAGCATTAGATATGGAAAGGAGAGTGGTTACACAAAAATCAGACTGAGTGATACAGGCGAAAAAATAATTGTGGAAGTTGCCGACAATGGAATTGGTATTTCAAAAGATGATCAGGTGCGCATTTTTGAGCGGTTTTACCGTGCCGACAAGAGTCGGAGCAGAGACGGGGGCGGATCCGGGCTGGGTTTGAGTATATGTAAGCATATCATGGACGCCCATGGTGAACATATTGAAGTTATGAGTACGGAAGGTGCAGGAAGCGTTTTTTCATTTGCTATAAAGAAGTCTGAAACAACCGATGTATAGTGACATCGTATTTAGACAATCACTTGGCTGTGTGAATAATTTTGAGACTTTTTGAGTAATAACCGACGCAGTGGGTTTAAATTTGCCCCGCTAACAAAAGAAAAATAAAGCATGACCGATATAAGCAGCAAAGGGGCTCCACAGTATAATCCGCTGGAGAGCATGATGAGCCGATTTAATGAGGCAGTGAATATTTTAGGGTTAGATGATCATTTTGCCAGCGTCCTGAAAGTTCCGGACAAGGCAGTGATTGTGAATATTCCCGTAACCATGGATGACGGGACCATTCGTGTTTATGAAGGCTATCGTGTAGTGCACAGTGTGCATTTGGGGCCCAGTAAAGGTGGTATACGTTACAGCATGGATGTTCATCTGGATGAAGTGAAAGCACTGGCTGCCTGGATGACCTGGAAGTGCGCCGTAGTTAATATTCCTTATGGTGGTGCCAAAGGCGGCATTAAGTGCGATCCCCGCAGTATGAGCAAAGGTGAGCTTGAACGGTTGACGCGTGGCTACACCCTGGCCATGAAAGATGTTTTTGGTGAAGACAAAGATATTCCGGCACCCGATATGGGAACCGGTCAGCAGGAAATGGCCTGGATACTTGATGAATTTAGCAAAATTCGCGGCCAAAACAGCTGGGGTGTAGTTACCGGAAAACCACTTGTACTGGGCGGCAGCCAGGGTAGGGTGGAAGCCACGGGGCGTGGCGTGATGGTGAGTACCCGCAGTGCACTTGCAAAACTGGGAATAAAACCTACCGATGCAACCTGTGTTGTGCAGGGATTTGGAAATGTGGGCAGCATTTCAGCAAAGCTCATTTCAAAACTGGGTGTGAAAATCGTTGGAATTTCGGATATTAGCGGTGGTTATCACAATCCGAATGGCATCGATGTGGAAGCCGCAATGGCATACGTTGCAAACAGCAGCAGCCGAAGTCTGGAAGGATTCACCGGCGGTAGCAAGGTATCAAACTCAGAATTGCTGACTTTGCCTTGTGATGTGCTTGTTCCTGCTGCCATGGAGGATCAGATAACCGCTGAAAATGCTGCAGATATTAAAGCCAAATTGATTGTGGAAGGTGCCAATGGTCCTACCACTGCAGATGCTGACCCAATTCTGAACGCCAAAGGAGTACTGGTAGTTCCTGATATTCTTGCCAATGCCGGCGGAGTTACTGTAAGTTACTTTGAATGGGTTCAAAACCGTCTGGGTTACTACTGGACAGAAGAGAGGGTGCATCGCCGGGCGGACAGGGTTATGAAAATGGCGTTCGACAATGTATATGCCGCTTCTGAAAAGTATAAAGTAAATATGCGCATAGCAGCATATATCGTGGCTATTGATAAGGTGGCCAGCACCCTTAAACTGAGAGGGTCTTTCTAAGTGGCGTTATGACATTGCACAAAGAAGGATATAAGATTATTCTTTTCTCCACCCTCATCCTGGGAGGTTTAAACTTCGGCCTTCATGAATGGCTGGGGGATAATTTAATTACCCAGATAATTCTGTTTCTTTCGCTGGTTGTATACATCCTGATTATTCAGTTTTTTAGAAACCCGGTTCGTTACACACCTATCGATGAAAACCATATCATTGCCCCTGCAGACGGGAAGGTTGTGGTGATAGAAGATGTAGAAGAACCTGAGTTTTTCAAAGGCAAGCGCAAGCAAGTTAGCATTTTTATGTCGCCGCTGAATGTCCATGTGAACAAATATCCCACTTCAGGTAAAGTGGTTTATCAAAAATACTATCCGGGTAAATATTTGGTAGCATGGCATCCAAAGAGCAGTACCGAAAACGAGAGAACCACCGTTGTGGTTGAAAATGCCAAAGGGCAGATTTTGTTTAGGCAAATTGCAGGAGCACTGGCGCGCCGCATTGTCTGCTATGCGAAAGAAGGAGATAACGCAATTCAGGGTGCAGAGTATGGCTTCATTAAGTTTGGAAGCCGAATAGATTTATTCCTGCCTTTGGATTGTAAAATCAATGTCACTTTGGGTCAAAAAACCAAGGGTGGTGAAACAATCATTGGTTTTTTGGCGTGATTGTTGTAATTTTGAAATAGAAACTGAAATTTAATCACCATGAAAAAAATATTAATTTTTGCCGTTTGTGCCCTGGGCTTTGCTTTTGCTGCCAATGCACAAACAACCACATCTGCGGCACCTGCCACTAAAACCGAAGATCAAATTGCCGCTGAAAAAAGTGGTATTGCAACCAGCAGCACTCAATCTGTAGAGAAGAAAGAATGCGCCGGAGCATCCAAGTCTTGCAGCAAAGCATCAGGTAAATCCTGCTGCAAAGCAAAATCTGGTGAAGCTTCAGCTGCAGCTGCACCCACAGAGAAAAAGTCCTGCTGCAAGGACAAAGCCGCAGGAACTGCATCATGCAAAGGACATGAGACCAGTGCAAACGGAGAGAAAAAATCTTGCGTAAAACCTTGCTGCAAGAAAGCCGAACACTAAAAAGTTAATGAAAGTTTAAAAAAGGTCGCCTGTAGGGCGACCTTTTCTTTTTTATGCGTTAATCCGCGTGTTTCTTTGCGGAAGGAATGCAAAAAGACAAAGGTTTTCGAAAAAGGGTACTTGCACTCATTATTATAGCCCTGGTAACCGCCGCGGTTGTTGCAGTTTTTCTTGCCTACGGAGTTCATTCGCGCAGTAATCTGCCACTTATTGTTCCTAAAAATGCAAGCTGGTATTATCATTTTCAAAGCCGTAAGGTGGATGAAGTTACTCGAAAGTCATCGGATATAAGGCCTATTTATTATGACAGCTTTTATGAGGCGTTAATTAAATTACCTGTATTTCACAATGTGAAAGATCCTGCCCAGCCCGGAATTTATTTGATGACAGATGTAGTTCTCTTTTCAGATGAAAAAGGGTGGTATGCCGCATTTACAGTTACTTCTGAGGAAAAATTGTCTGCGTTTTGCAAAGATAAAGTTCCTACAGACCTGGTGGAACTTCCGGTTATAAAGGATGAATACACCTACCTTAAGGCCAAAACACGCAACCTTTATTTTGGCTTCAAGCATAAGGCCTGCGTATTTTTTATACCTTCAGACACAGCGCAAAACAGCGCAGTTGCTGAGCAGGCATTCCTGTCAGTTTTTACACCCAGAGATAGCAGTATTTATAATATTGAGCCATTGCAAGAATTATATGATCAGGATTGTCAGATTGTGTTCTGGGCCAATAATACTGGTCAAGGCGTAAATTTGTCGGGAGAAAAAGCACGATTTTTTTACACTGACACTGTAAGAATGAAACAGCCCCTGTCTCCTTTATACCTGTTTAATAAGGCCGGAATCAATTATGCAGATGTTGAAATTGGCAGGTTGCTGGATAAACAAAACCAAATCAAGTCCCGTGAATATCTTAACCAGACCTTTAGGGTCATGTATTACTTTTTAAAACCTTTTATCAAATGAGCGTTGCAGCAACCCTTAAAAAGCTCCTTTCAGAGCGAATAATGATCATTGATGGTGCCATGGGTACCATGATTCAGAAACACAAACTCACCGAAGAGGATTACCGTGGTGAACGCTTCCGCAATTATGAACACTCATTAAAAGGGAATAATGACCTTCTTGTGCTCACTCAGCCACAGATTATTCTGGATATACACAGGGCTTTTCTTGAGGCAGGTGCTGATATACTGGAGACAAATACCTTCAGCGCCAATGTAATTTCCATGGCCGACTATCACATGCAGCATTTGGTATGGGAGCTGAATGTGGAGGCCACACGGCTGGCACGTAAGGCCGCTGATGAATACACGGCACTCAACCCGGAGAAACCCCGTTTTGTGGCCGGATCCATTGGCCCTACCAACCGCACTGCCAGTCTCAGTCCTGATGTTAACAATCCCGGTTTTCGAGCTGTAAATTTTGATGATCTAAGGGGTGCATACCGCGAGCAAGCTCAAGCGCTGATGGAGGC
This sequence comes from Bacteroidia bacterium, assembly GCA_044371405.1. Taxonomy (GTDB): domain Bacteria; phylum Bacteroidota; class Bacteroidia; order NS11-12g; family UBA955; genus RGEC01. The sequence goes on along the minus strand of JBILTS010000013.1, from coordinate 3,559 downwards.
CGGCTGCGATTTATTGCTGGTTGAGACGGTATTTGATACCCTCAATTGCAAAGCGGCCCTGTTTGCCATCAATGAGCTCAAGGAGGAGCTGAACTCCGATATTCCTGTGATGGTTAGCGGAACCATTACCGATAATTCAGGACGCACCCTCAGCGGACAAACCGCGGAGGCCTTCTGGAACTCTGTTTCACATGGCGATATTATTTCAGTTGGATTTAATTGTGCGCTGGGGGCTGAACAAATGCGGCCTTATGTGGAGGAAATTAGCAGGGTAGCGTGGATCAATGTAAGCTGTTATCCAAATGCGGGTTTGCCTAATGAATTTGGGGAATATGACGATACCCCCGGAGGCATGGCCGCCGTTTTGGAGGGCTGGTGTAAAGAGGGATGGGTAAACATTGTTGGCGGATGCTGTGGCACAACCCCGGAACACATTAAGGCCATTGCTGAGGCGGCTTCTAAGTATCAGCCCCGTGTACTTCCGACGCTGTCATCCTCATAATTAGCAAAAAAATTATTTTTCAGGCAATTGGTTGTATCTTTGCAAACTCATTTAAAAAATGGCTGATATTCAAACCATGAATATGCCCGCTACGGTCTTTGATCTTTTTGCAGGGCTTGAATCTACCCAACACGAACAAATCGTTTTTTGTCAGGATAATGCAACAGGCCTGAAGGCCATTATCGCTATACACAACACGGTCCTGGGGCCCGGATTGGGCGGTACACGCATGTGGTCCTATGCCAATGAGAAGGATGCAGTTCGGGATGCGTTGCGGCTTAGCCGCGGCATGACCTACAAAGCTTCTGTGGCCGGTCTAAACCTCGGTGGTGCAAAAGCTGTTATTATCGGTGATGCCAAAACCGCAAAGAGTGAAGCCCTCATGCGCAAATTCGGTCGTTTTGTAGAAAACCTGAACGGTAAATACATCACCGCAGAAGATGTAGGAACCACCACACGCGACATGGAATATGTGAATATGGAAACCGACCATGTGGTTGGCTTGCCCGAATCCATGGGCGGTGGCGGAGATCCTTCACCCGTAACTGCGTTTGGAACCTATATGGGTATAAAAGCATCTGCAAAAAAAGCATGGGGCAGTGACAGTCTAAGCGGTAAAAGTGTGGCTGTGCAAGGCATTGGTAAGGTAGGTATGCATTTGTTGGAACACCTGGCAAAAGAGGGTGCAAAACTGTATGTTGCCGATATCAATGAAAGTGCATTGAGACAGGCAGCTGAGATGGGTGCTATTCCTGTTAGCGGTGATGATATGTATGATTTGAATGTGGATGTATTTGCCCCTTGTGCGCTGGGTGCTATTTTGAACGATAACACCATTCCCCGCTTGAAGTGCCAGGTGGTGGCCGGTGCTGCCAATAATCAGCTTGAAGATGAAAAGGTTCACGGTGATATGCTTAAATCAAAAGGTATTGTATATGCTCCCGATTTTGTAATCAATGCCGGCGGACTTATCAATGTATATAGTGAGTATACAGGTTATGTTCGAGAGCAGGCCATGGCACAGGCAGAAAATATCTATAAAACTATTCTGGATATATACGATTTAGCCGATAACCAAAACGTAAACAATCAGCAGGCAGCCATTAAACTTGCCGAGAAGCGTATACAAGATATGATGCTGGTTCACAGCACCTACTAAGGTTTAAAACCATAACCTTCTTATTTTAACCTGATTTTTCAGGGTATTGTCCTTTTTTCTATTACAAATTGCATTAATTGCATAAGAAATGAGATTGCTGCGCCCCAATACGCAAAATCATGCCATCGCATTGGCATTTATTGCTTTGGCAATATCCTTGCAATTGGTTTTTTGGTGGAAGGCAGATTGGCCGGCTGGAGGGCAGGATAGTTGGAATCACTACCTTTACGCACGTTTTGCGCCCGCTCATCCCGAATTGTTTATTGACCAGTGGGGTAAACCTTTTTTCACACTTATAGCCGTTCCTTTTGCATATTTTGGAATAGAGGGTATCTATGTAATGAATATCCTTTGTATTGCTGCGGGTGCTTGGTTATTATTCCTGACTGCCCGCCGTTTGAATTTTAAGATGCCATGGCTGGCCTCATTGTTTTTTCTGTTTCAACCCGTAGTTTTTGGGAATACCATTAGCGCGCTTACTGAACCATTAAATGCACTTGCACTGTGCCTTGCGCTTTATTGGCTTACTTCCCTGCGCTATTTGCCTGCAGCCATTCTTGTGTCACTGTTTCCTTTTTTTCGATCCGAAGGTATAATTCTGTGGGCGGTAGTTTTCTTGTTTTTTGTACTTAGGAGTCTCTGGAAACCATTGATATGGTTGTTTTCGGGTACCCTTGTATTGAGTTTGGCTGGAGCCGTTTATTCAGGAGATCTTTTTTGGATTCTAACTCATAATCCCTACTTTAAGGCTGAACTAGACAACCGTTTTCAAATTGGTCACGGCGACTTTTTGCATTATTTACATGCACAGCGGCAGATATGGGGAATTGCCGTAACAGTCTTATCGGCCCTGGCTTTGGCGTGGTTACTTGCACATGTTGTGTACCTGGTTCAAAGAAAAACACCCGAAGAAAAAAGCCGTTTTTGTTTTTGGCTGGTGGCGCCTATGTTTCTGGCGTTTTTTACGGCCCATTCATGGATTTGGTATACAGGATCTTTCGGGTCTCATGGTTTGCTGCGCGTGTTTCTGCTAACAGCACCCTTAACGGCCATCCTGGCACAATATGGAGCGGATAAGCTACTATCCATTGACATAAAAATTTTGAAACGTGTTTTTATCATCGGAACGTTTGTATTCGTACTTTATGGCGCCTATGATGGAAGTGATACCCCATATCCCTGGCAAACTAAACCCTCAGTAGCGGCTTTTTCGGGTGAGCCACAGTTGCACCAGGCACTTAAATTCATAGAATCAAAGGGTTTAAAGGATAAGGTATTGCTGCATCAGCTACCATGGCTGAATGCCCAATTGGGGCTGGATCCCTGGGCAAAGCCGGAAGTTGCAAAAACGTTTTATATCTGGAGCATAGACAAGCGTCCCGGAAAAGACTGGATGCCGGACAATGCTGTGGTGCTGTGGGATAATTTTCATGCCCGCAGAGATGCACCGATGCCTTTGGCAGATATGAGAAAACTTAGTCAATATAAAGAACTTGCATATTTTCCTGCTAAAGACAGCATTTATGATGTCCGCGTTTTTATCAAGGCAGAGTAGACCAATTTACAACTTTAGTAAATCGCGCATCTTTCTTTGAATCATATTTGCAGCAAACTCAGGATTAATGCGGTATAGGGTATTCATCCATTTAGAGTCGCTGCCGATAAAAATATGGTATGCCTTTTTTTCAATGCCGTTTACAATCGCCTCTGCCACTTTTTTTGGAGAAATGCTGCCAAATTGTTTCATTTTTGATGCGGGAATGTCAGGCGGCGTAACTCCGGAGTGCAGGGTTATTTCTGTTGCTACGGCACCAGGAAATGCAACAGAAACGCCAATGCCTGTGTTTTTAAGCTCTGAATGCAGGCCTTCACTAAACAATTTAACAGCTGCTTTGGAT
>JBILTS010000096.1:0-8598 GCA_044371405.1 Bacteroidia bacterium | reverse complement strand
AATCGTTATTCTTCTATATTGGGTGGTGGTGGTCAGCCCCGCGGGTACATCATAAGTAGCTCCGGTGGCCCCGGCAATAGCAGTCCATGATGCGCCGCTGTTGGTGCTTGATTCCCAGCGGTAGGTAACAGTACCCGAACCGGCACCATTTGTTGTGCTGGTGAAGGCCACTGGGTTTCCCCCGTCACAAATGGTCTGGCTTGAACTGATGGCACCTGCTGTAACAATGCTCTGAACAGTCACTATGACTGCTGTAGTAGGGGTTTCGCAAGGAACCGAGTTCAGCGTAGATATGGTGACTCTTCGGTAATGGGTTGTTGTTGCAAGCCCTGCCGGTGCATCATATACATCTGCTGTGGCTCCGGTAATTGTGGTCCATGTTCCACCGCCATTGGTACTCGACTCCCAGCGGTAGGTTATCGTACCCGAGCCACTGCCTGCGGTTATACTGGTGAAGGCCGCTGGATTTCCGCCGTTGCAGATTGTCTGATCAGAACCGATGGCCCCTGCCGTTGCTGACCCCTGCACTGTTACGGTGACAGCTGTGGTAGCCCCTGATTCACATAGAACTCCGTTCAGTGTCGAAATTGTTATTCGTCGGTATTGGGTGGTGGTTGAGAGCCCTGCCGGTACATCATAGGTAGCTCCTGTGGCCCCTGTGACGGTAGTCCAGGATCCGCCACTGTTGGTGCTCGACTCCCAACGGTAGGTAATGGTACCCGAGCCGCTACCATTTGTTGTACTGGTGAATGCAGAAGGATTTCCACCACCGCAGATGGTTTGGTCTGAACCAATTGCTCCGGCTGTTACGATACTCTGAACGTTTACTATGACTGCTGAAGTTGGTGTTTCGCAAGGAACCAAGTTCAGCGTGGATATGGTAACTCTTCGGTAATGGGTGGTTGTAGTCAACCCGGCAGGTTCATCATAGGTAGTACCCGTGGCTCCGGAAATGGTAGTCCATGTTCCACCGCCATTGGTACTCGACTCCCAGCGGTAGGTTATCGTACCCGAGCCATTGCCTGCGGTTGTGCTGGTGAATGCCACAGGGTCGCCACCGTTACAAATGGTCTGGCTTGCACTGATGGCACCCGCAGTCACTGCACTTTGTACGTTTACCGTTACGTGAGCGGTGGCCACTGATTCACATGGTACTCCATTCAACGTCGAAATCGTTATTCTTCGGTATTGGGTGGTGGTTGTCAAACCTGCAGGTACATCATAGGTTGCCCCCGTGGCCCCGGTTACGGTAGTCCATGATGAGCCACCGTTTGTACTAGATTCCCAGCGGTAGGTAATGGCACCCGAGCCACTGCCGTTTGTTGTGCTGGTGAAAGCAACGGGATTTCCGCCATTACAAATGGTTTGATCAGAACCGATGGCACCCGCAGTTACAGGACTTTGTACATTTACCGTTACGGGAGAAGTAGCCACTGATTCACATGGTACTCCATTCAGCGTCGAAATCGTTATTCGTCGATATTGGGTGGTGGTGGTCAGCCCCGCGGGTACATCATAAGTAGCTCCGGTGGCCCCGGCAATAGCAGTCCATGATGCGCCGCTGTTGGTGCTTGATTCCCAGCGGTAGGTAACAGTACCCGAACCGGCACCGTTTGTTGTGCTGGTGAAGGCCACTGGGTTTCCCCCGTCACAAATGGTCTGGCTTGAACCGATGACACCTGCTGTCGGAACACTTTGCACTGTTACGATTACTTGAGCGGTGGCCACTGATTCACATAGAACGCCATTCAGTGTTGAGATCGTTATTCTTCGATAATGGGTTGTTGCTGTCAGACCTGCAGGTACATCATAGACATCTGATGTGGCTCCGGAAATGGCAGTCCATGTTCCACCGCCATTGGTACTCGACTCCCAGCGGTAGGTTATCGTACCCGAGCCATTGCCTGCGGTTGTGCTAGTGAAAGCCACCGGGTCGCCTCCGTTGCAAATGGTCTGACTGGAACCAATGGCACCCGCCGCTACAACACTTTGTACGTTTACCGTTACGTGAGTGGTGGCCGCTGATTCGCATGGAACTGAATTCTGGGTTGAAATCGTTATTCTTCTGTATTGTGTTGTTGTAGTAAGCCCTGCAGGCACATCATAGGTTGCCCCAGTGGCTCCGGAGACGGTAGTCCAAGATGCGCCACTATTGGTGCTCGACTCCCAACGGTAGGTAATGGTACCTGAGCCTGTACCCGCGGTTGTGCTGGTGAAAGCCACAGGGTTTCCTCCATTACAAATGGTCTGATCAGACCCGATGGCCCCGGCTGTCGGAGTGCTTTGAACAGTAACAACAGTTTTTGCGGTATCCGTGCATCCGTCTGCTGAAATCACAGCCAATGAAACTGTAAAATTACCGGCGCTGCTGAATGAGGCCGTGTCTTTCTTGGTTGTATCTGCAAAACCGGCACCAACATTCCATTTTCTACCATTCATTTTCCAACCTGCCGAAATCGTTGAAATATCTGTAAATATGAAACGATTGCCACTAAAACACTGGGTTGAATTATTTACGGAAATCGCTGCTTTGGGATTGTCGTTTACCCGTACTTTTTTTGTAGAAGAGTCGCTGCAGCCAAACCCACTCACAACCTTAAGTTTTACGGTAAAATCGCCTGGTGTGGTATAGCTGTATTTGGCCGGATCGGCACTGGATTTTCCTCCGTCTCCAAAAGTCCAGAAACGGGTTAACGTTCCCTTGCTGATGGTACTTTTATCATCAAACTCAAAAGCATTGCGCTTCAAACATTGGGTATCGTTGGAAACAATATCCCAGGAAAGGGTGGGTTCCGGATAAACGCCAACGAATTTGGTCAGAGAATCAATACAGCCATCGGTACTTCTCGCTATAAGGGTTATTTTATACCGACCACTGGCATTGTATTTGCGGCTGATGGCATTTTTATTGGTCAGCAGCGTATCTGTGAAATTCTGTGTTTTCCATGTAAAATTTTGGAATGTTCCGGAAGTAAGTACGGTGGTATTGGTGAAGGTGAAGGTGGCACTCTTTAAGCATTGGGAATCTTTATTGGGGGTAAAACCCACATCGGGCAACATTTTGAGGGCAAACACAATGGAGGTATCCTTAGTGCAACCATTCACATCGCGCAGTCTGAGTCTATATACACCTGAATCGGCGCGTGTAACAGGATTGAAAATCAATCCGGTATCTGTGCGGGTTATGCCTCTAGCGGTAGTCCAGGTAAATTGATAACCTGAACCGCCGCCGCCAGAGGGATGACTTCGAATGGTAAATCTGCCGCCTTCACAAACCGGCGCATTGGTTCTTATGTTGGCAATGGGCAGACTCCTTACGGTTATGGAAATGGAGGTGTCGAGTACACAACCACTGGCGTTATCAGTCACTTCAAGTTTATAGGTACCTCCATTGGCCGTGGTGGGTTTGGCAATTACCACAAACCGTGTGGTAGAAACAAAACTGCTGGGCCCCGTCCATTTGTAGCTGTATCTGCTGGTAACAGACCGCATGGAAGCCGTTATTTTTAAGGTATCGCCGGCACATACAGGTGCATTTCTGGTGATGAGCAGCGAATCCAGCTGAAACAAAGTGGTGGTTATGGTTAACGTATCCTTACAATTGCTGCTGTCTGTAACAATAGCGGTGTATTTACCCATTTTGGATTTATCCGCATTCAGAATTTTTACTGAAATTCCGCTGTCAAGATAATTGTTAGGCCCCCGCCATACTACTTTTTTCAATCTTGACCCGGTCGCCTTTAAATCAATGGGGCCCTTAGGACACACCGGGGAGTTGGATGATAATGTGGCCGTGGGTCCAACATTAATGATAAACGTATCGAGGGTTGTACATCCCAGATGGTCCTTAATTCTTAACTCATACCTCCCATCTGATTTCCCTTTCAACGCCGGATATCGCAGGGTATCTCTTTTATTTCCGGATTTAAACACATTATCTAAACTTCGCCAGTAAAACTGGTAGTTTGATCGTGCCCATGGCCCTGCGGTGGCTTTAAATTTTATCGTATCCCATTTACAATAGTTTTTACTGCTTTGCATGGTATCAATTGGCAGGGGATAAAAATAATTAATGCGAATTCTGGCGGTATCCTTACATCCGAATGAATCCGTTACGATGAGCTGATAAATTCCCGTATCTTTCCAAAGCGCCTTTCTACGGGCAGTTTGGAGGTTGTAGGGTTTGTTGACAGGTAAGGAGAAATTATTAGGTCCGGTCCACAAAAACCGATATTTATTAAATGACCTGTTCCAGTTATTTTTATTGGTAGAATCTGTGAATTTGATGGAAAATGTGTCATTTAAACAGACCGTGTCTTTTCGGAGCATCGCGAATTTTTTGCAATAGTATAAATCACCAAAATAGGCATCAGTTGCCTGCCCATATGTGGGCTGAAAAGGGAACTTTACCAGATTGGTATCAGATTCTGTAATCCCCACAAAATACACATCGGCAAATTTGCCGTGGGCAATATCCGTGGCAGCATCCGTATTCATACCCCCAAAATAGGTGCCCCAAATTCTTCTTCCAAGGGTTGAGAACTTTACAATGTAGGCATCATCTCCCCCGGATTTACTCCTCTGATAAGCATCGCTGGTAGCAATACTGCCTGATGAACCTGTTGTACCACAAAGATAAATGTAATCAAAATCATCAATAACCATAGATGAGGCACCATCATTGTCTCTACCCCCATAATAGGTTGACCACAAACGATTGAAATTGGGACTCAGCTTTACTAAATACCCATCTGTATTAGTGCTGACAGTGGATGTTGAATTCAATAATAATTGATGGGCACCGGTAGTAGATATATTTTTATCGGAATTGGTTTTACCTACTATAAAATAGTTGGAAGACTTGTAATACACATTGTATCCGTAATCATCCTGTAAATCGCCATAATAACGTGACTGCACGCGGGCGCCGGTTGCGGTTAACTTGACGATGAAAGCATCACTCAGGTTCGAATAGGTAGCCCCCTGAAAAGTCCCACCCGACGTAATACCGGAGGTGGAAGCGGTGGTGCCCACCACCACAATGGTGTCTTTCCGACTGGTAATTACACCATCCAGTTCATCGGCAGCCGGACCACCATAATATGTCACAAAAAACCGGTTACCATCCTTATCCAGCTTGGCAATAAAGCCATCACCTACACCAGCATTAGAGGCCTGATGAACTGTATAACCTGTTGCAAATGAATTTAATCCGGTAGATTCGGTTTTTCCAACCACAATCACATTGTTTGAAGAATCCGTGGTAATCCCCAAGCCTTCATCATCTCCGGAACCTCCCAGATAATTGCACCATTGAAGGGTTCCTGAAGCATTAAATTTTATTATTATGGCATCCTTATTAGCAGCGTAGTTATTTTTATATCTTGCATTAAAGCCAAGTCCAGAGGAGTTAGTCACCCCGGCTACCAGCACATCGCCATTGAGATCCACGGCCACATCATAGGCCGCATCTGCAAGAGTACCGCCAAAATAGGTACCCCAAACCCGCTGGCCTGAACCTCCATTGCGCTTCATCTTCACAATGAAGGCATCATCACTGCCACTATTGGTGGTTTTATATGCCCCCGACGAAGCAATGACGTTAACATTTGTAGAAGCCGATTTACCGCAATATACCACTTCACCATCCGGCGTAGCGGCAGAACCATATCCCTGATCATTACTGCTGCCCCCGTAGTAGGTTGCCCATCTTAAAATCGGCAATGGATCTATTACCACCCAATCTGCTTCCTTCCAGGAAGTTCCTTCCGGAAGCACTATTTTCAAGGTTTGTTCATTTTCGGCTTGTGCCCATCCGGCATCGGCAACAGCTGCTTCAGCTCCATTGCGCATCAACGCCACCTTGGGAATGCTCTCCTCAATGGTATCATCAAAGAAGATAAAAGAAACCTTATCCGGGCGATTGGAAGCCAACAATCGGCTTTGCTCATGCCCACTTAACCGCAACATACGAGCGACCGAGGGTTTCACCCAAATATCATACTTTACTTTTCCATCTGCACTCACCTCAAACACTAACTTTACGTTTTTGTCTTTGCTCACACCAGTCACCTTACGAGCCCGTTTCAGATTTTCGAACCTGCCCAAGTGGTTGTAATAGTGACTCGCATCTTCCAGTTCATCTGCTCCCTTCCAGTCAAACTGCAACGGAGTTGCTTGCCCGGCATATTGCATGGCCAGATCCAGACGGGTGATATCCCAGTCATTCTCTGTTTTGTCTTTTTTCCTGAAAATTTCGTAACTAAATCCTTTGTCCCTTAGCTGAAACTGCAAAGGACCTTGCCTGTACAGATACTTAACCCCTGCATTGGCTTTGCCATGCTGGTCATAAACCTGTCCTTTGTTTGGCAAAAAACCGGGAGTTTGCGAGAATAAATTAGTAGAAACTAGCGCACAAATAAATAATATTTTTCGTAGAATTTTATTTGTATATAAATGCGGGTTTTTGAAAAATGATTTAAACTGTCTGGAGGGATAGAACAAAAGCATATTGCAAAGCTAATAAATAATTGTAAACCATTGAACAAAACAAGCTACTTAACAAAACAAAGTGGATATAAAATACTACATCATTATGATTTTAATATTTCTTATACTTTATGTATTTATTATATTTTATGTATTAAATATATAGAATTATTGGGATACTTTTTTTTGCTAAATTAATTTGATAAAAAGTAAAATGATTCATGTATCGGACGGAATCGAACCGACGACACATAGATTTTATTCCCTTTGCGCTAACCAATCCCTTTTGACTTGTGCGGCTCAGGGAATAGTCACATGCTGACTACCGAAAAAAAGACCCTGTAAATCTCCCATAAAAAAAGCCCATCTTTCGAAGGGCTTTTCTATTCTGGTGGTTCGGGGCGGAATCGAACCGTCGACACAAGGATTTTCAGTCCTTTGCTCTACCAACTGAGCTACCGAACCAGACCATTTCGGAAGACTAATCTTCCAAACGAGGGTGCAAAAATAACATCTTTACCCCAAGCTTGCAAAAAGGAATGAAAAATAATGATGCAAATCCGTTATTCGGCCCTGTTCATCAGCATCACACACTGCCCGGCCCATTGCAATACATACACCCCGGCACCCGCTCCGGGCAGCCGCAATAGCCAGCCCCTGCCCTGTGGCTCCAGCGCAAAAGGCACCCTGCGGCCCGCAGCATCCAGCACCGCTATCGCATCCGCCGCCACCTGCATCCCTGCTATCATCCATTGCCCGTTTGCCGGATTGGGATATACCTGCAAGCCCTTCGCCTGCGCGCCTGCCACACCCATGGCCGGCTTGCCCAGTGGCGTCTTGTAATCCTGATTATTGTTATTATCCCAACGCCCTGCCCCGTTGTTGAAAGCCGCACTGAAATTAATACGCGCCGCGACAGGCACCATCACCGTGGCCTCCCACTTGCCGTTCACCTTGCTCATCTGGGCATCGCTAATACCACCCACCGTCCAGTTGTCCCAGCTGTGATGCATTACAACCTTGCTTTCCGAGGCCAGAAAACCATTGTATATCACCTTCAGGGATTGCCCTGGCAGGGGATTCACCGGAATATATTCCACAGAAGCCGGGGTGCTGCCGCCATTGCTGCCGCCCTGAAAGTAGCCATCGCCGGGGTTGCCAATGCGGCCGGGGCCGTTCAGCACGTATATGCCCGCACTGCTGGGCTCTACCGTAAAATTGAGGGTTCCACCGCTCACGGTTACTTCCCTGCCACTCACCGCATCGCGGTAGGTGCCGTTGTTCAGCCCGCTGAAACTGAAATTCACGCTGCCATCTTTGGCCAGCCCCACCGCCACATCCGTGCCATTCAGACGGCGAACAAAACCAACCCCGTTACCATCGGAGGTGCCATCCCAGCGCCAGCTACCCTTCTGCAGGGCAGGTATGGCTTTGCGTATGGCATTGAGCCGCCGCAGGTGCTGGTATACCTTATGGCTGGGTGCATTGGCCATGTCATTGCCAAAATAGGCCCTGCCGGTGAGGTCTATGGAGTTATTGATGTCGTTGGCACTGTGAATGTCGCAGTAGGCGCCTTTTTTAAACTGCATTTCGGTGCCGTAATACACGCAGGGCAGTCCACGCCAGGTGTACATGAAATTGAGGGCTGCGGCCAGGTTCTCCGGAGAGCCGTCGTAGCGGCGGTTCCAATCGTTGTTCGGGCCAAAATCGTGGTTATCCAGAAACATCACGTTGGTACCGGCATTGGCGTAGAGGTAATCGTAGCGGTCGGCGGCCTTTACGCCGGCAAACGCCTCGCCCTTGCCAAACAGGTGAAAGGTGCCCATGGCAAAGAAATCCAGCACCGCAATGCCGCTGTTGGCAGAGCTGCCTGTTTTTCCCCGCCAGGTGTACCAATGGGGATTTATTTCTTCAATCTGGTGCAGTTCATGGCGTTTCTGGGCCACTTCGGCAAACACCATCAGGTTGGGGTTCACTTTTTCAAAGGCATCCACAAACCACAGCACATCACGCTTGGGCATGTGTTTCACGGCATCCAGGCGCATGCCGTCAATGCCCATATCTATGAACTTCTTGTAGGCCTGAAACAGGTAGTTGCGCACGCTGTCC
>JBILTS010000094.1:0-8673 GCA_044371405.1 Bacteroidia bacterium | reverse complement strand
AGCGTTATTTCATAATGCCAAATCTCAGGATACCATAATCCTCATTAATAAAGAACGCGTAATTTGCACCGTTACTAAGATTTACACTTCACGCATTGAGTACCTGAATTTTGGAGATACTACAAAAAGGACATATTTCTCATACAGCAAATCGGATGTTTTTATGGTGCGATATGCCAGTGGTAAGGTCGATACATTCAATTTCATTCCCCAGGATTCCCGATATACCGATACCAATCTAATTGACTTTTACCGCGAAGGTTATGAAGCAGGATATACCAATTACAGTGTTTCGGCGGAAAATCTGGCCGGTGTAGTAGCCGGTTTGGGAAATTTCACCATCCCATATGTGGCCATTTTTATTCCCGTTGCCTACACAGTAATTCAGGTCCCTGCGAAAAAAATCAGCGATCAGCGGTTTATCCAAAACAGAAATGAATCTTACAGGAAAGGATATTTGGCAGGTGCCAGTAAACGCAGAAGAAGGGCTGTGTGGCATTCTTACGGCATTACTACCGGAACCTGCCTGGTGGGAATAGTGGGATTATTGACTCAGGTACCGGGTCTATGGTAATAGTAATTTTAGCAAGTTGCTCTCCCAGGATTTGGAGGGCGTTTCAATGATTTGCCCTACTAATTTTCCACTTCTAAAAACAAAAACTGAGGGAACTTTTTTCACAGGATATTCTGCAGAAAAATCCTGACTTAGGGGTTGTTTTTCTTTGTTTACCTTGTAATACCCAAAATTATCCGCATTGGCGCCAACCCCATCCAGCACGCGGCAAAGCCGTGGCAGTTCCCGGCGGGTATCGCTGCACCAGTTTCCGCCAATCACCTTCACCGTTATGGAGTCGTTCCAGTATTTTCTTAACCCGTCCATCGTCTGGTAGTCCGGTATGTAGCTGTTATATTCAGTAACAATACTTACTTTGAACTTGCCAGCAAGGGTTTTTTGAACTGAATCAGCAGATTGCAGGTCTGGTTGTATGGCCAATTCCAGTTTTTGACGATGGGTGTTTTGAGCAGGCATGTTGTTTTCTTTCGGTTTTGAGCAATATCGGACTGTTCCTATCAGGGCAAACAGGAGGGTTAGGATTTTCATGTCACAAAATTAGTGGGTTGAGCCACAATCCGCATTAAAAATGGTAGCTTTGCCCTGCAATTTATGGGCATTACGGTATCGTCGCTGAAGGAGCCTATTTCCGCTGAACTGGAGCTGTTTGAAAAACAATTCCGTGGCAGTATGAAAACCTCCGTTCCATTGCTGGATACCATTATGAACTACATTGTTCGCCGCAAGGGAAAGCAGGTTAGGCCCATGTTTGTGCTCTATAGCGCTTCTTTATTTGCCGAAATCGGGGAGAGGACCTACCGCGGTGCTGCCCTGGTGGAATTGTTGCACACTGCTACGCTGGTGCACGACGATGTGGTGGATGACAGCTATGAACGCCGCGGGTTTTTTAGCATCAATGCACTGTGGAAGAATAAAATTGCCGTCTTGGTGGGTGATTTTCTGCTCTCAAAAGGGCTATTGTTGTCTGTTGAGCACAAGGATTACGACCTGTTGGAAATTGTATCCAACGCTGTTCGCGAAATGAGTGAAGGAGAATTGTTGCAGCTGGAACGTTCGCGCTTTATGGACGTTACCGAGGAAGTGTATTTTGAAATCATTCGCAAGAAAACAGCCAGTCTGATTGCCTCATGTTGTTCTATTGGTGCGGCTTCTGCCGGACAGGATACACAAACTGTGGAAGATATGCGCCGCTTTGGAGAGTTGATTGGGCTTGCTTTTCAAATCCGTGATGATTTATTTGATTTTGGCGACAATAAATCCGGAAAGCCCGCCGGTATTGATATTAAAGAGAAAAAACTTACCCTGCCTGTGATATATGCTTTTTCAAAGGCATCTGCAAGCGAGGTGCGCAACATAAAAAAGTTAATCCGAAGCAAAACCCCGGATAATAAAAAAATACGCGAAGTGGTGGCCTTTATTGAGCGATATGGTGGTCTTGATTATGCGCGGGAGCGCATGAATGCCCTGCGGGATGAGGCCTTTGAAATTCTGGACCGTGCGGCAAAACCAACCCCCAACCGCGAACATTTGCGAAATCTGGTTACTTTTGTGATTGAAAGGGAAAACTAACATGAAAGCCATTATACAGGGTCAGGAAACAATACTTGAACAACTCGAGGGAGTATGGAAACCCGCGGGGAATCCGGAGGCAAGCATTTCTTCACTGTCCGATGGCCGTTTGTTGCTGCATGTCGGCAATCAGGTATTTACAGCCCGCTTGCTTGATTTAAACAAGGCAGAAAAAGTCCTTACACTTTCGCTAAATGGCAAGTCTGTTTTGGTGAACCTTAAAGAGCCACTGGATGATTTACTGCATTCCATGGGGCTGGATAAAATGGCAGCAGCTAAGGTTTCTCATGTTAAAGCTCCCATGCCCGGATTGGTGCTGAATGTGCTGGTGGAGCCAGGACAGGAGGTGAAGAAGGGCGATAAATTACTGGTGCTGGAAGCCATGAAGATGGAAAACATCATTAAGGCGGCAGGAGACGGCAAGGTGGGCAGAATAGCGGTGGAAAAAGGTCAGGCGGTGGACAAAAACCAAACGCTGATTGAGTTTGAATAAAACAACGCAAGTGCATTCATTGACGGGAAAGGTTTCTGCAACCCTTGTTTTTTATACCATTCTTGGGATTTATTTTGTTTTTGGATTAATTAATCTGGATGTAATTCCTGTTCCCTGGCTGGATGAAGCGGCTTGTCTGGAGCCGGCGGTACTGTGGCAACGAACTGGGCAATATATCAGCAAAGCATGGCCCACACCGGGCACAGAACAGATCTTTCTGAGTTACCCGCCCGGCATCATGATGCTGCACCGGTTTACGCTGGAGGTGTTTCCGCCTGATGTGTTCTGGGTGCGACTGCCTTTTTTATTGTTGCACGTTGGTGCGGTATGGCTTTTTTTCCGGGTTTTTCAACGCAATCTTAAAATGGATGCCCGCTGGGCGGCATTGCTTTGTCTGTATTTTTTGTTTGATAAGGCCGTTTTTGAAATTAGCCGTTCGGTGCGGAGTGAGGTGATTGAAGTGGCGCTTTTGGTGGCATGGATGGCGGTTTACACCCGTGTAAAACCCATTAGCAAAGGCTTTCAGCCATTTCTACTTGGATTGCTCAGCGGCGCCATGCTGCTCACCCACCTAAAGCTGTGGCCGGTGGTGGCCGTGATGTCGGTATGGTGTGTATGGCAGAAATTTACCAAGTCAAGATTAGCAGGTTACGCGCTTGGTATAGCCTTGCTGCCATTATGTTTTATGGTTTTTATTGATTTTCGGCTGGATGAATTGTATGCCCAATTGTTTCAGCATAGCATGGAACACAGTGCCGGCGGTGGTTTGCACGTGCGGATCTATGATTATTTCATTGGCCGCTTTTATCCGGTGTACAAGGAACAACCCTGGTTGCCGCTATTGCATGGATGGGTGACCTGGTTGGCGTGGAAGCAGTTTCGTGTGCAGCCCAAACAAGCCCTGCCTGCAGCTGTGTGGCTGTTTGCCGGCTTGGTGTGGTTATTGTTTCTGGGCCCCTATTACCGCTATTTTTTGCCCATGTATGTGGTGGGGCTTTGGATAGTAGCGAATGAGATCAACGGGCGAAACATGGTCTTTCCTTCCTTCCGTAGTTGGTATGTGTGGCCTTTGGCCGGAATGATGCTGTTTCCCTTTGTTTCCCGCCACGCGCTGGGATTCAGTCAGCGTCCGGAACGAGATCCCAAAGCATGTTTGCATTTTTTGGAAAAACAGGTTCCTAAACAAGGGCGCATATTGCTGTATGGCAATGAGATCGGGTTGTATTATGCCGCCAAACATTCCAAAACGGATTTTACACACATCACTTCCCCCGATCATTTTGGTTTTAGTGAATACGACAGTATCTATTTTCTGACCGATGTGCCGCATCCTGAACTGAGGATGAAAGCCATTTACCAACCCAAGCAGTATGCGCTGCCCGGGTGGATGTATGCGCTGGGCCGCGGTGGTACGTTTGCCAATATGCGGGTGTATATTATTCGCAGTGAGGCAGAGTGGAAGTCGGTGGCTAAGCCATTTTATGGGTGGGATTGATTCGACCCCTCCGGGGTCGCAGGGCGCTTAGGAGGCCCACCCGGCGCTGTCACACCGGGTTAATGGTATTCGACCCCTCCTGGGGCGGGCCAGAAAATAAATATCCTGAATGCACAAATGCATTTTCAGCTAAAAATGTAATTCATCGCCCATTTGTATAAGGTTTGGTGAGTAACACAACAAAGTGTTTGTAACACACGTATAATAAATATATATTTGTACGTACAAAGTTATGGATACCAAACTAACCTTAAAACTCAACGAATATGTCATTGAAAAGGCAAAGCGGTATGCACGGGAGCGCAATACCAGCTTGTCGGACATGGTGGAGACTTATCTCATTCATATTACTGACGAAGAGGATGAAAAAAGTGCGGAAATTACACCGCTGGTAAAAAGTCTGATGGGAGTAGTGAATCTTCCAAAAGATTTTGACGAGAAAAAAGCCTATGCTGATTATTTAACCCAAAAGTACAAGTAGTGGAAAAGGTCTTTGTAGATTCCGATATCGTACTCGACCTGCTCACCGGCCGGGCTCCGCATCACCTCTCCGCTGCAGCCCTGTTTTCACTGGCAGAAAAAGGCAAAGTAAAGATTTTCGTTTCTTCGCTCACGTTTGCCAACGTTCACTATGTGCTATCAAGGCAATTGAATGCCGAAAAAGCCAGAAATGTATTGGCAACCTTCAAAACACTGGTATCGGTGCTGGCGGTCAATGACATTGTTGTGGAAAGAGCGCTGTCCTCTGAATTTAAAGACTTTGAAGATGCGCTGCAGTATCATACCGCGCTGGAAAACCGCCTGAATATATTGCTCACCCGCAACCTTAAGGATTACAAAAAAGCGCAGATTAAGGTTTTTACTGCTCAGCAGTATTTGAAAACAATAATGTAATTAACATTGATTTATCTCAATATCAGTTTCTTTACATCCCTGATATTGTTTTCTGAGTCAACCAGATAAACCATATACAGGCCCGCTCCTGTCCAGGTTGACAGGTTAATATTGAATTTTTGTTTGTTGATTTTACTCATAAAAACCATTTGCCCGATGGCATTGATAATTTTCAGCGAGTAATGGGAAATGGAAGCATAATTTGGGCCGCAGTCAATCACTACATAGTCACTGGAAGGATTTGGATATACTAGAATATTGTGCTCATATAAATCAGGGTTGGCACCGGTTAAATTGGCTTTGATAACCAAGGTATCAATGGTCTGAATTTTTTTGGCGCACGCACCTTCATTCTTGATTAATTCTACTTCAACGGGCGTTAATTTTCTGTTGTAAATTCTGATATCATCAATCATTCCTTTGAAGTAATTATTGCTGGTAATTCTGCTTGCGCCTACAATGGCTTTGCCAAGTCCATCGCCTGATTTGAGGTAGTTTACTGCGAATTTGCGGCCTACAAGTTGACCATCCACATAGAACAATAGTTCTTTATTTACATCGGCTACCATGGTCACATTGTACCACCTGTTGGGGAGTATATCAACCGTGTCGGATACCCCTGCCAAGGTTAACAGTAATTTTTTATATCCGTTCATGTCCTTGATGGCAACGCCAGTAGAACCGTTCATGAGGCCGGGATGATCTGACTGAACAATGGATCCATATTTGGAACTGTAATCTGAATTGGCTGTATTAAACCACAGACTTACGGTTCGCGGCAACACATCAAAATCACTGCCCAGTTCAATGTAATTTCCGGCACCATTGAATACTTGGGCCCTGCCCGGATTGGCAAAGCGGTCTGAATTCAGTATGGCGCCAGAAACACCTGCATGGTAGCCATTGCCGCTCTCATCGCGGGCATTTCCGTTAAAAGGATAAAAACCAATCAGTCCATCGGTTGGGATCTGGGCGCAAACATTGCTTATAATGAGTGAAAATATGAATAAAATATAGGTAGATTTTATCATGTGTATTGCTTGAGTTCAAATATCTGGTGAGCAATTTACAAAATAGAATGTTAATTTACAAAAGAGAAACAGAATCTTACAATGACATGGTTGTCAGTTGAGATTTAAAATCAAACCATTTTTAATTCTCCTTGCCTTGCACCACTTTTGCAATGTGAAATTCCTTTACATCGGTGCAGCGATTTGCCTTAGCGCCTGCGCCTCCAAAAGCAACCAAAAAATGAAAGTAGAAAACCATAGCTTCTCTAATTATAAAGAAGTGACTGTTACCCACCTTAATCTGGACCTCAAAGCCAATTTTGATAAAAAAGAACTGTGGGGTACGGCTACGCTGCGTATTGCCAATCCCAAAGGAGCCAAACAGCTCATTCTGGACCATAAAACCTTGAAGGTGGATCATGTGGCGGTTGACAACAAAGAAGTAAAATTTGAAATTGGCCCGCAGGACAGCATTCTTGGCGCTGCGCTGATTATACCCATCACCCCAGAAACCAAGGAAGTTTCCGTTGCCTACCACACCCTTCCAGAGTCTGAGGCACTGCAGTGGCTTAGCCCCGAGCAAACCCACGACAAAAAGCATCCCTTCCTGTTTTCGCAAAGCCAGGCCATACTGGCGCGCACCTGGATTCCGCTGCAGGATTGCCCGGCGGTGCGTTTTACCTACGAAGCCACCATCGAAGTGCCATCGCACCTGATGGCCATGATGAGCGCCGAAAACCCTACAACCAAGAGCAAAGACGGCAAATACACTTTCAAACAGACCAAACCCATTCCCAGCTACCTGATGGCGCTGGCGGTGGGCGATGTGGAGTTTGCTTCCCTGGGCCGCAACAGCGGTGTGTATGCCGAGCCCGGTATGCTGAAAAAATGCGTGTGGGAGCTGGCCGATATGCAGGGCATGATAGACAGTGCTGAAGCCCTTTACGGGCCTTATGCCTGGGGTCGTTATGATGTGCTGGTGCTACCACCCAGTTTTCCTTTCGGAGGCATGGAAAACCCGGTGCTCACCTTTGCCACACCCACCATTATTGCCGGCGACCGCAGTCTGGTGAGCCTGGTGGCCCACGAACTGGCCCACAGCTGGAGTGGAAACCTCGTTACCAACGAAACCTGGACCGATTTCTGGCTGAATGAAGGTTTTACGGTGTATTTTGAACAGCGCATCATGGAGAAAATATACGGCCACGACTACGCCGAAATGCTTGCTGAGATTGGCCGGGGAGAATTGCAACATACCCTGGATGACCTGATGCACGAAGCACCCGATGATACCAAACTGTTCCTAAACCTCGACGGTCGCAACCCCGATGATGGGGTAACCGATATTGCCTATGAAAAAGGCCGTTTTTTCCTTCGCAGAATAGAGGAAGTGGTAGGTAGGACTGCCTGGGATGCATTTTTGAACGATTACTTCAAAACCCACGCTTTCCAGACCATGAACACCACAAAGTTTATTGCATACCTCAACGAAAAACTGCTGAATAAACACCCCGGTAAACTGGATCTGAATGACTGGATTTACGGGACGGGTTTGCCCAAAGATGCTCCGGTGGTGAACAGCAAGGAGCTGAAGCGCGTGAATGAAGCGGTGGCACTGTATACCAAATCCAAAAACCCCGCCGATATTGACACCAAGGGCTACACCACCCACCACTGGCTGTTTTTGCTTAGGGGCCTGCCTGCGCTCAGTGTGGCAGAAATGGCGGCACTGGACAAGGCATTTTCATTTACCGGCATCGGAAATGCAGAAATTGCCTGCGACTGGTATACCCTATCGGTGAAAAATGGCTATGAAGCCGCCTATCCCGAAATGGCGACGTTTCTGAAATCGGTAGGCAGGCGCAAATTTTTGTTGCCCATTTACAAGAACCTTGTAAAAACCGCCAAGGGCAAGGCATTGGCTGAGCAGATTTTCAGCGAAGCCCGAAAAGGTTACCACGCCGTGGCCTCGGGCAGCATTGCCGATATTATCCGAGAAGCCAAGCCCCAGTGAGCACCGAATTTGATAACCTGCACGCACCCCTGCAATCCTTGAAAATAAAAGGTTTGGAAGGGGATGTGTACATTCAGCGTGATGATTTGATTCATCCGCTGGTGAGCGGCAACAAGTGGCGCAAACTGCAGTACCATATATTGTATGCAAAACAAGAAGGTAAGACCCGGTTGGTAACCTTCGGTGGCGCCTACAGCAATCATTTATTGGCCACGGCAGCCGCAGGGGCTATTTTGGGATTGCAGACCACCGCCTTTTTGCGGGCTGATGAACCCATAGACAACCATTACCTCAGGGCAGCGCAGTTATATGGTATGCAGCTTATACCCGTTTCACGTGAGGAATATCGCCATAAGCCCGAATTGTTTTCCCGTCATTTTGGCGAAGACCCCACTGCGTATTGCATCGCCGAGGGTGGCGCTGGTGAGGCGGCCTGGGAGGGTGTTGCCGGTATTGTAAAGTCGTTGCCCTTTGCCCCGGATTATATGTTGCACGCATCGGCCACAGCCACCACCGCAATCGGGTTGGGAAGGGGTATACAGGCCTGCGGTTATGCCGCACGTGTGTATGCGGTAGCGGTGCTCAACAATGTTGAGGAACAAAGGCGGTTGATACAAGAAGCAG
>JBILTS010000203.1:0-2505 GCA_044371405.1 Bacteroidia bacterium | reverse complement strand
CATTATCCGGCAGATTAAATATCTGATTTTCGGAAACCTGTGATGGAAAAATCCAAATTTTTTCGAAATGCTGCGCCAAGTGAGGTATTTCAGCTTTCAGAAATACCTCACCGCCTTGGTAGGGGAATTTTTCCGTAAACAATAACAGTTCGGCCAAGAATACCTTTATTATCGGGTCAGCTGCCCGTAATTCACTTTTTTCTCTCTGGTGTCAACCATCTTGATGGATTTTAAACCGTAATAATCGGCCACACCCTTATTGAGCCAGTAACTGCTGTCGGTGGCCAGATCCTCAAAAACCCGGGTGGCCGGTGTACTTACGAAATCATCCTCATTCAATACCACATGCTGACCCCTCATGGTCCTAAGTTTAGCATCTCTGGTAGCAAGCTGTTGTTTTACAAACCTGGCATCAAAAGCCTGGCTGAGACCCACAACTATCCCCAAAACCAACAAAATGGAGGATATGCGCTGAAAGTGAGCACTATCAGGTTGCCATGTTTTGTTGCTTATCAGCTGCTGCATGCCCCACAGCCCATACCATACCACAAACATCATAAACTGAATATTGGTGCGGGGTGCATGCATGCCTGGCAAGGGCAGAAAAAACAAAACACTGACAGCTGCGGCCAATAAAAACCGATACTGATATAGCAGATGAACCAGGCGCTGAAACAACGTCAAACCCTGTCTTCCTGCGGTAGCCAATGAACCCCATATTCCCAATACCAGCATTGGCCATATCACAATCCCATTGTAATCCAAAAGGTTACCCAACAATCGCTTGAGATTGAAATAAACGGTCCAAATGTGGGTTAAGTTGCGCATATCCCAGTCGGTCATACGGCGGGCATTTCCGGGGGAAAGCACCACCAGCAGAAAGGCTGTGATGATGAGTAAAAAGCCTAGAATATACCGGCCATGGGATGCTTTCTTTTCCATAACCAAACCGTTTAACCACTCCAGGCCCATTACCAGCAACAAAGCCAGCACCCCGTTGGGTGAACAGGTACCTGCATAAAAGAAAACCGGAATTGCCAGCGCTTTTTCCCAGGGTTTATCCCAGGATTTTTTCATCCATGCATAGGCCAGCAACAATAACAGAATGTCAAGGTTGTAGCCAATACCTGTTGTCCAGTAGAGTGTTTGTGAACTGATGGGAAAGCATGCAAACCACAAAAGCATCCCCATCACGGCTGTCACTTGAATAGATTGTTGCAAACCCTGAATACGAAAACCGTTCTTGGTAATCAGTAATATGCCTGCCATGAGCAGCAGCAGGGTTCCAATCATAGGCCCCACCCAGTATTTGCCCAGCCACAGCCCCAGCCGGCAAACCGGATAGGTTAAGCTGATGCTGCGTCCGTCCCAGGTAAGGTATTCTTGAACCATGTTGCCCACCCAGCCGTTAGCTTTAACTGATAAAATATAGCCAAAATCATCGGCAGCAAACCAGGTGTAAAAAGGTTGAATCAGCAATACCAATAAAGCCGCCAGGGCCAACAAGGTTACTTTATGATTTTTTATAATTGGTAACATATTCGTTAAGATTTAAAAACCGATATCCCACTTTTCGCAACACTTCCGGGCCCAGGGTATAAAAGGCCCTAAGCGTCAGCGATTTCCACGGCCGGTTTAGGATGGTTCGGTAACATTGCAGCAAGTCCGTCATTTTTGCCGGCGGAAGGACCTCCATGTTGTGCAGCCAGTAGCGGTTGAGCCTGGACCCGATTATTTCCCGTTTTGTTTGCTCCGAAATTCGTTTCAGGTTGGCGCGCTTCATGGCCCAAAGGGCAGGAATTATGGCCATGCCGTCATCGTAGGTGGATTGCCCGGAATGAACGCGGTAATAAAAAAGTTTATCCTGCAAACCAAAAAAGGTATAACCGGCATCGGAAAGCCGCAGCCAGAGCTGATAATCTTCGGCATTCTGCACCCGCAGATCCTCATCGAAACCGCCGGCATCCAATACTGCATCTTTTTTTACAATGGCACTGAGCATGGGAATGCTGTAGCCCCGCAATTGCTTTTGGTAAAAGGCATCCGCATCCTGCCTGCCTTTTGGCGTGTTGACGGGATTTGCTTCCGGATGGTCTGTATCTTTTAGCCACCAACCATCGCAAAACACCACATCACCCAACCCGGATTCAATGGCCTTTACCTGCAGTTCCAGTTTTGTCGGATGCCACACATCATCCGCATCCAGAAATGCAAGATATTGACCTACAGCGGCCGCTATCGCCGTGTTGCGGGCTTTGCCCTGTTTGCCATTTGCCTGATGAATATATCTTATGCGGCTGTCTGTGTTTACAAGTGACTGAACAACTTCTGCCGTAGAATCGGTTGATCCGTCATTCACGATAATCATTTCCCAGTCTGTGTAGGTTTGATGGATGACAGAACAAATAGTTTCGTCTATAAAAGATGCTGCATTGTAAGCAGGAGTAATAATAGAAATGATAGGGTTATTCAACAATTAAATTCTGTATCCAGGATTTATAATAC